>CAZTCA010000072.1:0-8323 GCA_964612405.1 uncultured Pseudomonadota bacterium | reverse complement strand
CATGCCTCCGGCGATCACCAGTCCTAATGCAATCGGATTCGTCACTGACAGAGCCGCCGCTACACCGTATGAGGTTGTCCCGCCTAGAATTGGGACTCCAATGCCACGGACCAAGCCTGGGGGTTGCATATAGGCCGCACGTGTTCTATCTCCTGCAGATATCCCTTCAGGAAGTTCGGACAAATCAAAATCACTCTTGAGAGTTCCGTCGTCGTTAAACAACTGCTTTTCTATTCCGACCACTCTCGCTTCGTTTCTGAGTTCTGCCAGATGGATTGCAATGCTGTTGCTTTTCCGATTGTGCGGAACGACAATGCTCGATAAATTTTTCAACCCGGTCGCGGGAAGATCGCGACTTCTCATTCCGTCAAAATATACCTGCCATTCGAGCGTTGCGAGCTTCTCATAGATGGAGTTCCCAGCAATCATATCACCGGTGTTTAAGTCTGTGAGTTTTCTTGCAATCGCTAAATCGTTGGCAAGTTGTTCATATAAAACTTTTGCGGCCTTATCTCCGTTCTCTCTCAGCTCCTGTTCAATCACCCCGCCTTTCATTGTCCAAGTGTTTACAACGTTTTGAAATGCATACAGGAAAGCCTCTTTCTCCTCCGGAGACGCACCCCCCGTCCTGCTCTGCATTTCGTCGCGAAGCTTATCTTCAATCTGCGCCCTCAAAAGTTTAAACTTAACCTGATCATCACTATCAAGGTCCGGCTGAGACAAAGCGCTTAACGATGCTATATATGTAACTCTCAAGACATTTATGTTCAGTTTGCTCAGGACTTCCTGAGTTCCGTAAATTAATGACAAGTCGACCGGGCTGACGTTGGGCTGGGCCACATCCGACATTCTCGTAGCAGAATCTTCACCAAGGCCTGCGGCACTTGCCATCATGTTCCCTTCCATCAGACTTGCCATCATAAGGGGAATGCCGTCGTAAATCTTCTGGATCTCCGGAAGAACATGTTCTTCTATTCTCTCGGGCTTATCCACTGCCTCAACTCGCAGAGCCTCCAGACGATAGGCCATCGATTGAACCACATCAGATTTCTGAACTGCAGCGTCTTTGGCCGCGAGATTATAATACTCAATCGCATGATCATTATCACCAAGGCCCTCCAGCTTTTGAGCCATGAGATAATCTACGTCATGAGGAAGCCCGATACCTTCAGCGCGATCACCAAACATCTGATCAGTGACCACGGCATACATAGTCTGATCAAATCTGGCCATCGCCAGATCGAGCTGTTGTCTTGAGGTCTTTTCTATTGATGCAAGGTAATCACGAAATTCATAATAGGGAGCAAGATTGTGATAATCGGAGGCCTTGGGATCTCCGTGGCAAACGGCCATTTTCAAGCGGGAATGGCGACCTTCTATCTCCTTGAGTTCCCTCTCTGCACCCTGAAGACGATCTCTGGCATCTCTCCACCTCTCTAAATAGGTCTCCAGATGCGCAAGTTCCGCCGCGGATTCTACTATACCATGCATCTCATTGAGAGAGGATTCTCCGATTCGTGCCTCGCCATAACCAAGCTTCATCCCATCAAATATCTTTTTATGATCAGGGAGGTCGGGGATAACCTCCGGCATGGGCTTTGAGATTTGCCCGCCCGCATTCACGCCCCATTGAAACAGACTCTGCTTTCTGTCTGAAATAAAAGAGGAGTAGAAATCGCCCCCCCAAAACATTGAGTTGAAATTAGGTTCAGACGAATTAACCGGTGCTGAAGAAACGCTCTCACCATTAGATGTATCAACGGACACATTTGCAGACGGGTCGGGCGGTATGGATTGATTAATTTCTGCGAACGGATCGGTGGGCTGGGAACTCGAATGACAGATTGAGCAATTAGAGCTCTGGGGTAAATCCCCAGAAAAGGGCCTTGACTCTGTCGTTAATTTTATCGGTTTATCTCCCACTGTCATCTCTCTCCATATTTAAAAAATTTGCGTGGTGACGCATAAATTTTTTATACCCTTATGTCAAGTGTAACGACTTTTACCAATAATTATGAAGGGTTATTCCCCCACCCCTCTATTATAGGTATCGGCAATTCTTGGGGAAAGTTGCTAGATTATTTAACTAATTTTAAGCTTTAAAATTGAGGATTATGCTATGATATCAATGGGTTATGTGTGTTTATTCTTTAAGATTTTTTGCCCGCACATTAATGACCGGGAGCAAAATTGCCGAGCAGAAGAAGGCCGATGCAATCAAAAAGCTGAAGGCACCCTTCCAGCCATAATTATCGGCCAGATATCCGATCAAGACACCTGCCAACGCCGCGCCGAGATAGCTCATAAATCCTGTCAGACCCACGGCCGCCCCGACTGCCTTTCTAGTGGCAATGTCTGCCGGTGCAACTTGAGACACTAGAGTTTGTGGACCATAAATGAAAAAGCCCGCGGCGCCAAAGGCAAGGACATCGATAACACCGTGTCCTTTTGGAGTTATGTAGAGAACCCACATCGCAATTCCGCAACCTATCATACAGATGATAGAAATTGGAATTCGCCTTCCCTTGAAAACTTTATCGGAAACGACTCCGGCAAAGATTGCGCCGGGGATTCCGCATAGCTCAAGAAAGCCGACTTTCAGGCCGGCAATCCCATAACCATTGCCCTTGACCTCCGATAGATATGTTGCACCCCAATCGACAATACCATAGCGAACAATGTAAAGAAAAATACATGATATAGAAATGATCCAAAGCCTGTAATCGGTCAAAACATTGTGCCAAAGTACGTGCCACATAGATTCGTGCTGTACTTCATCCGCATCCGTTGAGCCAGCCTCGACTTCTCCATGATATTCCTCAACCGGAGGAAGACCGACAGATTCCGGACGATCCACCATTTTCCATGCAATAAAAAGGGCCCCAAATATACAAACAATACCGGGAATTATGAAGCCGGCGCGCCATCCGCCATACTGAACTATATAGCCGCCTGCAAAGAGGATGATAGCGGCGCCCAATGGAAGACTTGTATTACAAAGGCTGAAAAAAGTTCCGCGCTCTTTGACGCTGAACCAGTTGGTGATTGTCTTGGGGATTATCGGGCTTCCCATTGTCTGAACAAAACCGTTCAACATCCAAAAAATTGCGAAAAAGATAATGGTACTGCTGAAACCGAAAAATATATTAAAGATTGCGGCAAATCCCAGACCAACCGCCATAAAATAACGTGGGTTTGATCGGTCACACAGGACACCATTGATTAATTTGGCGAAGGCATAAGTGAAGGTAAACAACGACAGCACAATCCCAAGGTCTGTTTTGGAATAACCCAAAGCGTCTTTGATGGCCGGCAGTGCTGTGGAGATGTTCTTTCTGCAAAGGTAAAACATCCCATAGCCGATAAAAACTGAATAGAATGCCTGGATACGCCAGCGACGATACGACTTCTTCACCACCTCGTCATCTAAAATGCGCTTAATGCTGGGGGCCTGTTTGAGAAAATTGAAACATTTTGATATCTTCATATGTCCGGCAGGCCTACCGTATAGAGAAGATGATGTCAATTAATACTGAAAAACCTTAGTCAGATCGTAGAATTCTTTGTCTATGGTTTTGGTCTTTTTGGCAATGGTCTTGAGGAGAACCCTCTCGATGGCGTTCCCGCGCAGAGCAACCATGTTTCCAAAGTCACCGTCATTTACACATTCCATCGCTTCGACGCCATAGCGGGTGGCCAAGACCCTGTCATGAGCGGTGGGAGTTCCACCACGCTGTATATGTCCTAGAACTGTGACCCTTGTCTCATAGCCAGTCCTGTCTTCAATCTCTTTCGCAAGAACTGCACCGATTCCACCGAGTCGCACATGACCAAATTCATCTTTGCCGGAAGATGAGAGGACCATCGACTTACCCTTCTTGGTCTTCATCTGGGCACCTTCGGAAATCACAACTATGCTGAAAAATTTGCCGGCATCGTGGCGTCTTCTGATAGATTTACAAACTTCTTCAATTGTGAACGGATATTCAGGGACTAGAATTATATCTGCTCCGCCGGCAAGGCCGGAATATGCCGCAATCCATCCAGCATGGCGGCCCATAACCTCCACCACAAGCACACGGTTATGTGACTCGGCCGTTGTGTGAAGCCTGTCCACCGCCTCAGTTGCAATTGACATTGCCGTGTCAAAACCGAATGTAAAGTCTGTTCCTAATAGATCATTATCAATAGTTTTGGGAACGCCAACCACCGGCACTCCCTTTGTGGTAAATTTATATGCAACACCCAACGTATCTTCGCCTCCGACAGCAATGATGGCATCGAGCCCCATCTTTTTAATATTCTTCATCGCCGAATCGGCAGTCGATTTATCTTTGAAAGGATTTGTTCTTGATGTGCCAAGGATTGTTCCGCCTCTGTGGAGAACACCGCTGACATCCTTGCGGCCAAGCATCTGCGACTCGCAGGTCAAAAGCCCTGCCCAGCCATTCCTGATGCCCACCACCTGATCTTTATAATGAGATGCCTGCCAGACAACTGCTCGGATTACTGCGTTGAGACCCGGACAATCACCTCCGCCTGTGAGAATACCTATGCGTTTGTTCATGTTGCCTTACCTCCCTAGACTTCCGTCTTAGCAACATGTTGAAACCAACGCAAGTAAAAGTAAGGATAGCGGCAAAGATAATCCACTGCCAATGCGAGTTTTCGTTGAGATTGGTCGACATGACGAGCGAGCAACCACCTTCATCGCCGACAGGAGTGAGCATCTTCGCGTCCGCAGCTGTGTCAGCGCCCAAATCCCCGCCAATTGGAAGAGGATTGGCCTCTTCAATATCATACATCTGAACATTAACCGTCTTCTCAAGGCTTACTTCCCCCTTGGTGGCGACAACTACAATCTCTACCGTGCTGGTATCAACGGATTTTCCGTTTGGAGACACATTGATTGAAACCTTGATTAGAGAATTAATCTTTTTGCTTAAGGCAGGTTTAAAGAGCGCACTATTCATTTCCTTGTCAACATCGATCAATCCGGAAACATCAACGCCATTCTTAACGGCTGAGTATCCGATATCAAAGGATCCTGTATAATCCGAGGTGTCAGTGCCCACTGTCTTCAGAACCACGGGATAGATTTCTATCCCCTCTTCCGTCTCCTCGGCGGTGACATCCAGGACGTAGGATTCTTCCTCAGTATTGGCAACCGCATCGTCATCATTATGAGCAACCCTAAAAGAACCGTTTTGGTCAACATACACTCGTCTTCCTCCGATAGATCTCGAATATAAAACTCTACCCACCAGAGCTTGATCTGACTTGCGTATGTTTTCGGTCGTAACACCTTCCAATTCCCCGTTAATTAACATGTTGCAAACACTTCTCAATGCATTTCTTGTAGATATATATTCGCTGAAAGGCCTTCCCAAAATTTTTGGATTAAGAAGCTTCTTGGGTGGAATAAAGTCGTGGCTCATGAACCCCACAACACTAACATTGTCGTCCTCAGTGCCGTCGCATCCAGATGCTCTGGTGCAGTCACTTGCAGAACTTCCCGCAGTCCTTGATCCGGCAGAATCTCCTGTCGTCCTCGACTCATCAGAAGAATCTCCCGTCTCACGACTTGCATCCCCTTTTGAAAAACTCTGAACCGCACTCATTGCAATAGGTTTGGCGGCAACTATAGCTTTAGCCGTTCTGCTGAAATCCGGAATATCGCCATGCATACACTCAAAATCTTCGTTGTCAAAAAGAGAATAGACATGAACAGTGCCAAGTGAAGAGAGAAGGACAAATTCTGTCTCTCCGGCAATCGTCATCACCTGATCGACATTCTGTATATAATTCCCGACCTGCAAATTGTCCAACTGGCTTCCGGAACCGGGAGGGAGAATGTTGACTGAGGATCCGCCACCGGGCTGAATCTGTATTATTGAGGAGAGTTTTGGCGTTGCAATGTCAATCTTATTTGTCTGAACCTGAGTTGTCGTTACGACCGGATTGATATGAGATATCGCTGACTGAGTAAGGGGCTCAACCGGCATTGCGGCAACAGGGGCCGCAAGAATCATCGGTCCTGTGGAGACACTTGAAACACCTGAAACGCTTGAAACTCCCGAAACGCCCGTTGATCCTGAACTTTCTGTTGATTTACTGACAGACGATGCCGAAGATGACTTTGGAACAAATGCCACCTCTATCCCCGGCTTACTGGAAACCGCTTCCGGTTCGGCCTTGGCTACCTGAACAACAGGAACCTTCTGGACTTTGTCTGTGGTAATAACCTGACCGTCTTCACCTATTTCCAATTTTGACAGCCCGAGATGGTCGGCATTTTTCGTCACACCAACACCGCTCACAACAGAGACCGGAACACTGACCGGAATACTTTTTGGCACGGGCTGACCGGAAATAACACCAACACCGCGCGGCGCCAATTGAGGAGATCCATTGAGATTATTGATCTGTTGCGCAACGGGTAATTTTGTATCTACCCCTGCATTCGGAATGCCTCTCTTCATGACAAATTCATCTTCATCTTCCTCCATCTCAAAATCGCTTGCGAAAACGTCTTCCTCTTCAACGCGAGCAGATGCATTGTTCATCGCAACACTCTTTTTTGAATCTCTTTTTTCCACACCGAAGAAGGAGGCAATGTTGCCGACAAAATCGCCAACGGCATCGGTAATGCCGTCGAAGATTTTTGCTATGAATCCTTTTTCAACCTGGACAGTCTGCGGTTTCGCCACCTGTTGAGCAGACCATGATTCCCGTGGCAGAACCAAAAATGCCACAAAGATTGCCAGCACAACTCCTAGAAGAATTATTGATCTATTCATAAGTACCTCCGTGCACATATATTACTAGCAAGGAGTGTGCCACAAATGCCATGGTATAACCTATTGATAATATACAACTATTTTGACAAAAAATTGGTTCAGGCGTTAAAAAACACCCGTTATTTCCCATAATCATTTATCAGATTGAGAATGGGGCTTAAATAGCTCCCAGCTCTTTAGATAATCGAGAGCGACATTCTTTTGATAATCGACATCTTTTGAGGTCATATCCACCTTGGCCTTGACCCCCTCGGAACCCTTTATTCCCTTAACTTCAATGTGCCCGGGAAGGTCTTGCTCTCTGATCCTTTTCTTTGTTTCGGCGACCTCCGGCGGGACCTCTTCTACGATTATATCAGGATCGATGCCATGTGCCTGAATGGAACGCCCGCTCGGTGTGTAGTAAAGTGCAATTGTAAGTTTCAATGCAGAACCGTCATCCAACTCAATCACCGTCTGCACACTCCCCTTTCCAAAAGTCTGGGCCCCAATAATCACCGCACGGCCGTGGTCCTTCAAAGCACCAGCAACAATTTCAGACGCTGATGCAGTCCCCTCGTTCACGAGGACAATCATTGGATAAAATTCTTCGGTACCTTCAGCCTTCGCCTCTTGTCTGTCTATCTCGGCGTTGCGACTCTTTGTTGTAACGATTACACCCTTGTCCAGAAAGAGATCTGACATTCTAACTGCTTCATCCAATAAACCGCCGGGATTATTTCTCAAATCTAGAATCAATCCTTTGTCGGCGCCGGATTTTGCCAATTTTTTGAGCTCCCTTTGGAGATCGCGAGTAGAGTTCTCCTGAAAACTTCTAAGTTTTACATATCCATATTCCTTATCTAAAATTTCAGATTTGACGCTTGGGACTTTGATGAGCTGTCTCATCATGACGACATCAAACGGCTTCTCATCTCCCTCTCTTTGGATGGTTAGTCTCACTCTGCTTCCGATCTTGCCGCGCATGTTGAGAACGGCATCGGAAAGATTCATATCTCTTGTCGCTTTGCCATTAATTCTGATGATTTCATCTTTTGGTTTTAATCCGGCCTTAAACGCTGGGGTACCTTCAACCGGGGATACAACAATTAATTTTCCATCTTTTATCCAGACTTCAATCCCGACCCCTCCAAACTTGCCGCTGGTATCGACCTTGAGCTCTTTATAGGCTTCCGGTCTCATATATACCGAGTGCGGGTCGAGAGATGACAACATCCCCTGGATTGCACCCTGAATCAGTTTTTGATCATCAACTTCCTCAACATAACTGTTCTCAACGTGACTCAAAACCTTTGAGAAGATGTGAAGATTCCTAAAACCCTCTTCGGAAAATGCAGACACCCGTGATGGACCGGAAAAAAGGGCAAGAAAGATGACGCCTATAAACAATCCTCTGCGAAAAGTCATGAACTTCTTATAACACGGAAGCTGAAGACTGGCAATGATAACAAGGCCCGCTCGGCACTATATAGAGCCTGTCGGGAAATGACACTTTCTGTCATTGCGAGGAGCAAAGCGACGAA
>CAZTCA010000071.1:0-8518 GCA_964612405.1 uncultured Pseudomonadota bacterium | reverse complement strand
ATGCCGATTGTCATACTTGGAATCGCAATAACCACGATAACAATGACAGTCTCAACATTCTTTGCGAAAAAATTTCTGGGGCTCTCGACCAAATCCTCGATGGGGATCACCTGCGGAACAATGACGAGCACCCCCGCATTGGGGATTATGATAAAAAACTTTAAACGACGAGTCGCCGGTAATCGCATATGCAAGCGTCTATCCGGTTGCGGCGATTATACTCACGGTACTGGGAAATATTCTTGTATGGGCGGTCTACGCATTTATATAAATAATTAAATGTCCAAAGGCTATTTATCATTTGTTTTGCACGCGCATCTTCCCTTCGTGAGGCATCCGGAACACGATGACTTTCTCGAAGAGAGATGGTTCTATGAAGCCCTGACCGAGACCTATCTTCCGTTATTGTCGATGATGCAAAAGATGGATGGAGACGGAATCAATTTTAGATTCACGATGAGCCTCACTCCCCCTCTCATATCAATGCTGACCGATCCTCTCCTTCAGGAAAGATATTCAAGACACATCAACAAACTCATTGAGCTCGCCGAAAAGGAGATTGACAGGACTCGCTATGAGCACGAATTCAACAGGACCGCGCACATGTATCTCGGCAAATTCATGGAATGCTGTCACCTCTTTGAAAATTATTACGGAAGAAATATCGTAAACGGCTTCAAACATTTTCAGGATATAGGGAAACTCGAGGTAATAACCTGCGGGGCAACGCACGGCTTCCTCCCTCTCCTCCGGGCATCGCATGAGGCCGTTCGCGCCCAGATAGAAGTGGCCGTGAGGCATTATTCAGAACACTTCGGGCGCCCTCCCCGCGGTATATGGCTCCCGGAATGCGGATACTATCCGAGAGTTGATGAGATTCTGGATCGCTTTGGCATTCGCTTCTTCTTTGTGGATACACACGGTATCCTGTGCGCCGATTCAATCCCAAAACACGGAGTATACGCCCCGCTTTACACCCCGTCGGGTGTTGCGGCATTCGGGCGCGACTTTGAATCGAGCAGACAGGTCTGGAGCGCAGAAGAAGGATACCCAGGCGACCCGTGCTACAGGGATTTTTATAGAGACATCGGCTTCGATCTGGATTTTGATTATATCAAACCATATATACACCACGACGGCATCAGGATTATGACGGGGATCAAGTATTTTATGATAACCGGCAAGACACCGTACAAACGGCCGTACGATCCGCACGCCGCATGGGAGACTGCCGCAAGCCACGCCGGCAATTTCATGTTCAACAGACAAAAACAGGTGGAACACCTGGCCGGAATCATGGGCCGGCCACCGATTATTGTTGCCCCATATGATGCCGAACTCTTCGGCCACTGGTGGTATGAGGGCGTGAACTGGCTGGAATTTGTCATGCGGAAGACTGTATGCGATCAGGATGTGGTTGAATTGATAACTCCGTGGGAATATTTAAACCGTCATCCGAAAAACCAGGTGGCAACCCCGTCGGAATCGAGCTGGGGCAATAAGGGTTTTGCAGAGGTGTGGTGCAACGGCTCCAACGACTGGATATACAGGCATCTACATGAAGCGGCGTGGAGAATGACCGAGATGGCAAGAAAGTTCCCATCCCCTGACGACAACTTAAGACGCGCCTTAAATCAGATGGCACGCGAACTTCTTCTTGCCCAGTCGAGCGACTGGGCGTTTATCATGAACAGCGGCACAATGGTCGACTATGCCGTAAAGAGGACTAAGGAACACATATGGCGGTTTAATAAATTATATGACAGCATTAATGGCTGTCATCTAGATATGGGCTTTGTCTCTGAATTGGAGGGGAAAGATAACATCTTTCCAAATGTTGACTATCGGGCCTACGCCTGATATTGATGCATCTATGATGCTAACAAACAGTTCTAACAAAGGGGGTTAATATGAAGCTATCTAAGGTTCAGAAGATAGCAAAGTCGAAGAAGGTGGAATTTGACAAAAAGACCACCAAGCTCGACCTGGTCAGGATGATCCAGAGGGCCGAAGGAAACTTCGACTGCTTTGGAAAGAGCGAACTCCACTGCGGCCAGAATGACTGCATGTGGTACAAAGACTGCCTGGAAAAGGACTTTTAACCGCTCATGCCAAATGTTATAGCGCTGATTCTTGCCGGCGGAGAAGGGGCGAGGCTTCGCCCATTGACCATGGAACGCGCAAAGCCTGCGGTTCCTTTTGGGGGACATTATCGCATAATTGATTTTGTCCTTTCTAACCTCGTCAACTCCGGAATATTTCACATCAAGGTATTGACCCAGTTCAAATCCGATTCACTCAACCGTCATCTGAAAAATGGCTGGTCTCTCTCCTCCATCCTCGACCATTGCATTGATCCCGTGCCGGCACAGATGAGAACCGGAAAATCGTGGTACATGGGAAGCGCCAATGCAGTCTTTCAAAATTTAAATCTTGTTCATGATTCCCACGCAGAGACCGTCTGCGTGTTCGGCTCCGACCACATTTATAAGATGGATGTGAAACAGATGCTAGAATTTCACCGCGAGACAGATGCAGACGTGACAGTTGCCGCCATCCCCTATCCTGTCAGCGCGGCCTCATCGTTCGGTGTAATAAGCGTGAACTCTGATTTGAGAATGACCGGCTTTGCCGAAAAACCGAAAAATCCGGAACCGATGCCGGGCAATCCCAAAATATCGCTGGTTTCGATGGGGATATATATCTTCAAGGATTCGGTGTTGACCACTGCAACGAATAATGATTCCAAGATTCAAAAATCGAATCACGATTTCGGAAGAGATATAATCCCCCGCATCTACAAGACCTCAAAGGTGATGGTCTATAATTTTGGTGAAAATTTGATCCCCGGGATGACTCCGACAGAGCAGGGTTATTGGAGGGATATCGGGACAATAGATGCGTATTGGAATGCGTCCATGGATCTTGTAAATGTCACGCCGCAATTTAATCTCTATAACGAAAAGTGGCCTATACGCACTGCGATGGATCCGCATCCGCCGGCAAAGTTCGTATTTGCCGACGGTAAATCGAAGCGCGTTGGAATGGCCACCGACTCGCTCGTCTCTCACGGTTGTATAATAAGCGGAGGAAAGATAGACCGCTCAATCCTCTCTTCAAATGTGAGGATAAACAGTTTTTCTCTGGTTGAAGAATCAATCCTTTTTGAGAATGTGAATGTGGGACGTCATGCAAAGATCAGGCGAGCGATTATTGACAAAGATGTGGAGATACCGCCACGAACGGTGATTGGTTATAACTTGAAAGAAGACGCAAAGAAATATTTTGTATCACCCGAAGGGGTCGTAGTGATACCCAAGGGCGCCAAACTTTAGGGGTTTATAGAATGTCGAATCCAACAATTGCGTTTTTGTGGCACATGCACCAGCCGTATTACAGAAACATTCTGACCGGCGACTGTGTCCAACCGTGGGTTCGTCTGCACGGAACCAGATCATATTATGACATGATGAAGCTGTACGAAGAATACAGCGGAATCATGGGAAATATAAATTTTGTACCGTCTCTGCTCAGACAGTTATCGGAATATGTTGAAGGCGGCCTCTCCGATAAATTTCTGGAGCTGACCGAAGTACCTGCTAAAGACCTCAATCCTAAACAGAAAATATTCATACTGCGCAACTTTTTCATGGCAAATCCGGAAAGGATGATAAAGCCGTATACGCGCTATTCCAAACTTTACGGGAGAAGAGGCAAAGACTTGAGCAAGATTGATCTGGAAGAATTGATCCGTTTTTTCTCGTGGCAGGACTTTCTGGACATGCAGGTTTTCTATAACCTGATCTGGTTCGGATATAAGGCAAGAGAGGAATTTCCGGAGATCGATAACCTGCTTCTTGAAAAGGGACACAATTTTACTGAGGAGGACAAGAAGACAGTTCTTGCCGTCCAAAAAAAGGTATTGAAAAACCTCCTGAATATAATCAGGAAGGCCCCAAAAAATATCGAACTCTCAACGACGCCCTATTTTCATCCGATATTGCCGCTCTTAATAGACACCGACTTTGCAAAGAGGTGTAATAAGAATGTATCTCTTCCGCAAAAATTTTCGATGCCGGATCAGGCCGAGTTTCAACTGCATCACGGGCTCACCTATTTTAATCAGATAGTGGGCCACAGGCCGGAGGGGTTGTGGCCGGCAGAAGGGAGCGTCTGTCCTGAAATGATTCCGATGCTCGAAAAAGCCGGTGTTAAATGGATTGCCACTGATGAAGAGATACTAAAAAATTCCGACGTACATGGAAAGAAAGAATCATATCTATATAGACCTCACACTGCGGAATTTGAAGGAAGCAGTGTCAATATGGTTTTTCGGGACAGAGAACTGTCCAACCTTTTAAGTTTTACATACTCCGGCATACCGACCGCCCACGCAATTGAAGATCTGGTGCAGAGAGTCAAGTCCATTGCAAACAATACAGAAGAGGCCAACCCTTTGATAACCATACTTCTTGATGGGGAGAATCCGTGGGAGACGTATGAGGGGAGCGGAAAACCTTTTCTGACTGGCTTGTTCGATGAATTTTCCAAAAATAATATAGCGACCACAACAATCGGAAAATTTATCAACGAGCATCCTCCAAAGCAGACCCTCAAGAAATTGCATACCGGATCGTGGATAAATGCAAACTTCGATATCTGGATTGGAAAGCCTCAAAAGAATGCCGGCTGGGATTATATAAGAAGAGCAGTCAACGAGCTCTCCCCAAAGTTGAAAAAAGTGCTTGCGAATGTTGACCGGTCCCCAAAGGAGCTTCTTGCCCTTGAGTCATTTTGTGCCGCATGCGGTAGTGACTGGTTCTGGTGGTTTGATGATGATTTTGAGTCGGCCTTCAAGGCGGACTTTGACAAGATATTCAGGATGCATCTGAAAAACACGTTCACAATGCTCGGACGTGATATACCGGTTTCCCTCTTTAATCCGATATATAAGTTCGAAGACGAGGAACACTTTACGGCCGAGCCGCCGGCCTTCGTCCGCCCGGTCATAGACGGACTGAACACTTCATATTTTGAATGGGCCAATGCCATACGTATTAATATCGGAAAGAATTACGGCCCCATGGCCCAGACAGATGAGCTATTTGAAACAATATACTTTGGATTCAACACCGAAGGCCTCTATGCCAGATTCGACACGTTGAGAAAAGACATCACCTTTCATCTGGGTGACGGTGAGGAAGTTATTATCTATCTTCACGACGGCGAGGCAAAATACAAATTCAAATTATTCTTTGACGGCAAGAAGTACCGGATGCAACAGGTCTCCTCTCCGGAAGAAGGTTATAGCAACAATCCCATAAATATTGAATGGGCGGTCCGTTCTGTCTTTGAGCTCGGACTCAAATTCAAGGAGCCGGGATATTCTGCCGGAGAAGAATTGACTCTGATTATAACCGTCGCAAGACACGGTCTTGAAGTGAGACGCTATTCGCATATTGATTTTAAGGTCCCGGACGATAACTACGAAAAGATGATGTGGAGTGTTTAGATGATTAATCTGTTGTTCGCTATACATAATCACCAGCCGGTCGGCAATTTCGGCCACGTATTCACCAAGGCCTTTAAGGATTGCTACTGGCCGCTCATTGAAACCTTGTCTGAATT
Organism: uncultured Pseudomonadota bacterium; assembly: GCA_964612405.1. GTDB lineage: Bacteria > UBA10199 > UBA10199 > 1-14-0-20-49-13 > CAZTCA01. Next base: position 2,890 of record CAZTCA010000071.1, on the reverse strand, counting down.
TCCAAAGATCTGTATCTCTCTTCATCATTCCGGTTCGCTTCTTGAGTGGGCTGACGAAAATGAAAAGGGGTACATTCCGGCCCTTGTAAAGCTAGTCAAGAGCGGACAGATTGAGCCGCTTGGGGGCGGATTTTATGAACCGATACTCGCAGTCATTCCACCCGAAGATGCCGCCGGTCAGATAAAAATGATGCAGGATTTCTGGAAGGAGATGTCCGGCATTACTCCGAAAGGAATCTGGACAACGGAGAGAATCTGGGAACCTTCACTCACAACACTATTGTCCGAATCCGGCATCAAATACACAATTTTGGACGATGAGCATTTCAGGGCGGGCGGGGTAACGGATCCGACAATTCTGAACTATTATCTCAATGAGCGTCACGGAAAGACAATCGCCATATTCCCTTCGGATAAAACTCTCCGCTATAAGATACCGTTCAGCGCGCCCGAAGAGGTCGTCTCCCACATACTCTCTCTTAATAAGGACGGGTTTACTACTTCGGTTACTTATGGTGACGATGGTGAAAAATTCGGCCTGTGGCCGGGGACACACGACTGGGTAGTCAAAAATAAATGGCTGAAAAATTTCTTCAAACTCCTTGTTGAAAACAGTGACAGAATCAACGTGATGACAATGTCTGAACACCTCTCCTCTTCCAAGCCGAACGGGACGGCCTATCTGCCGACATGTTCATATCAGGAGATGGGGGAATGGGTCATGCCGGCGGCATCTATAAGAAGATATGATGGAGTCAAACAATTTCTCAAGACAAGCGGCAAGTGGGACGAGGCCTCTCCATTTATGAGGGGTGGCTATTGGGATAATTTCCTGACGAAATATCCCGAGAGCAACTACATGCACAAGAAGATGCTGTATGTGAGTAAAAAATTGGAGTCATTGCGAGCGCCAGCGAAGCGATCTAGTTCATTCAATTGGAAGTACTGGATTGCTTCGTCCGAAAACGGACTCGCAATGACAGAGGCCACACGCCATCTCTATAAAGCCCAGTGCAACTGTGCATACTGGCACGGAATGTTCGGCGGCCTGTATCTCAATTACTTGAGATATGCCATCTATAAAAATCTGATAGAGGCAGAAAATATCGTAGACACTCTGAAGGGTGAAAAAAACACCACAAAGATAGAGCTGGCGGATATTGACTGTGATCACAACAATGAAATTATTCTCTCCAACGCCAAGATCATCGCCGTTGCAAAGCCAAGTTCCGGCGCAGGCTTGATGGAGCTCTCTCATAGAGTATCCGGCCTGAATCTTCAGGATGTAATGGCAAGGCGAGAAGAGGCTTACCATAAAAAAGAATCTGCGGCCCATGCAGATGATCTGGACGAAGGGATTGCATCCATTCACAACATAAAAAAGGATCTGCCCACTACCGACCGGATTATTTATGACAAATGTAACCGCTATTCATTTCTCGACAGGATCTGGGGAAACTCCACATCGTTCACAGATCCCTCAAAATCGCTGTACAAGGTGGATTATTCCGTGTCGGCGCAGGACAAAAAATCTATCACCCTGTCCGGAAAAAGCGGGGGCCTTCAGATCTTCAAGACCTTCACCTTGAACGACAACACACTCGCAGTGAAATACGGTCTATTGTGGGACGACTCTCTCAAGAAAGAGATCAGATTTGGAACGACCCTGAACCTCACCATGCTGGCAGGCCATGACGACGAGCGCTATTTCTTACTGCCTTCCGGCGAGAAGGAATTTCTGGATGCGGAAGGCATTCTTGAGGGGATGGATGCGTTGGCAATGGTGGATGAATATCACAATCTGCGCCTGAATATATCAATGGACAAAAAAATGGATCTATTCAGATATCCCGTCAACACATTGTCACAGTCAGAGTCCGGTTTTGACTTGCTTTATCAGGGATCATGCATATTATGTAGTTTTATAGTTCCGGCCGGAACAAGGGAATATGAGTTTGGTATTAACCTCACATTCGACAATGCAAAAAAGGAGAGCTAAAAAATGCCTGAATTGAGAAAAGACCCTATCGTCGGAAGGTGGGTAATCATATCTACAGAACGGGCCCAGAGGCCAAGTGACTTCAAAATCCAGAAGGATGAAAAGAAGGGTGGATTCTGCCCCTTCTGTTATGGGAACGAGGCCAAGACACCCCCTGAAATTCTTGCTTACAGACCGCGCGGGTCGAAACCTAATGAATCCGGCTGGGACCTTCGGGTTGTGTCCAACAAGTTCCCCGCCCTGATGATTGAGGGGGAATTAAATAAAAAGGGTGATGGTGTATATGACATGATGAACGGTGTGGGCGCGCATGAAGTGATTGTGGAAAACCCCGACCACAACATTTCCCTGGCGAATCTTTCTGAAGACAAATTCCAGAACGTGTTTTGGGCATTCAGAGACAGGATAATCGATCTGAAAAAGGACAAACGCTTCAGATATGTACTGGTCTTCAAGAACCACGGCTTGAGAGCCGGCGCCAGTCTTGAACATCCACATTCACAGCTGATTGCCCTCCCTATTCTTCCAAAGACTGTGATCGAAGAGTTGAACGGATCAAAGGAATATTTTTCCTACAAAGACAGATGCCTATATTGTGATATCATTTCGCAGGAGATAGATGATCATAAGCGGGTTGTCCTTGAAAATGAGGATTTTATTGTAATGTGCCCGTTCGCACCGAGATTCCCGTTTGAATTCTGGCTTCTACCCAAAAAACATTCGGCACACTTTGAGGACCTGACAAAACATGAGATGGGAAATCTGACTATAATATTCCAGAGGGCGTTAAAAAAATTGGAACTCGCCCTTGATGATCCACCGTATAATTTTATGATACACACCGCTCCGCTCAATATGCCAAATCCTGAGATATATCACTGGCACATCGAG
>CAZTCA010000070.1:0-8626 GCA_964612405.1 uncultured Pseudomonadota bacterium | reverse complement strand
GACTCATTTGTTTTAGTCACGGCAACCGGAGCGAAGGAGGCACGGAAAGATGCGGCCTATTTCCCGCTATCCGTAGATTACATTGAAAAGACATTCGCCGCCGGAAAGATTCCGGGCGGTTTTTTCAAGAGAGAAGGACGCCCGACAGAAAAAGAAATTCTGACGAGCAGGTTTGTTGACAGGCCGATCAGGCCACTCTTTCCGGATGGTTATATGAACGAGACTCAGGTCATTGCAACGGTCTTATCGGCCGACAATGAAAACGATCCTGACACTCTCGCCATGATCGGTGCCTCCGCGGCACTCACCATCTCTCCAATCCCGTTTATGGGGCCTATCGCAGGTGTCTGTGTGGGTCGTGTTGATGGCACACTGCTCATCAATCCGTCTGCAGAGCAGATGGAGAAATCGGATATAGATTTGATTGTTGCGGCGAGCAAAGATGCAGTCGTCATGGTTGAGGGAGGAATGAATGGTTTGAGCGAGGCAGAACTTGTTGAGGCCATCAAGTTTGCACACAAGGCAATTTTGCCGGTTCTGGATATTCAGGAGAAGCTCCAGAAGATGTGCAAGCCCGTCAAATGGGAAGCACCCAAAGTTGAGATTGATGAAGATCTCTACAAAAAGGTGAGCAAGGCATCTCACGATAAACTTGTGAAGGCCCTTTCAGTCAAAACAAAGATTGAAAGATATGCCGCCATTGATGAAGCAGTAAAGACGGTTATGGAAGAGCTGGTTCCGGAAGATGACGAAACAGGTCTCGCCGGAAAGGTCAAAGAGTATATCGAGAAAGAGAAGAAGGATATAGTCAGGGCCGCGATCCTTAACAAAAAGACGAGGATTGACGGAAGAGGCCTCACAGATATTCGTAATATATCTTGCCTGATTGGCGCTCTCCCGCGTACCCACGGTTCAACAGTCTTTACAAGGGGTGAGACTCAGGCGCTTGCAACCGTCACTCTCGGCACTGCAGATGACAGACAGAGAATTGATAATATATTGATAGAGTATGAGAAGCGTTTCATGCTCCATTACAATTTTCCGCCATACTCCGTTGGAGAGGTGAAATTCCTGAGGAGCCCCGGAAGGAGAGAGATCGGTCACGGAGCACTTGCAGAACGTGCCCTGAAATTCGTTCTCCCCACGGAAGAGGAATTTCCGTACACAATCAGGATTGTCTCAGAGATACTTGAGTCTAACGGCTCGTCCTCAATGGCCACAGTTTGCGGCGGAACGCTTGCAATGATGGATGCCGGAGTCCCGATCAAGGCGCCGGTTGCAGGAATTGCAATGGGTCTGATCAAAGAAGGCGACAAGTTTGCGATCCTGTCAGATATTCTGGGTGATGAAGATCATCTGGGTGATATGGATTTCAAGGTTGCCGGAACAAAAGACGGAATCACATCCGTCCAGATGGATATCAAGATTGCAGGGATCACAGAAGAGATCCTGAAGAATGCACTTGAACAGGCCAGAGAGGGAAGACTCCATATTCTGGGCGAAATGCTCAAGGCGCTCCCTGAAGCACGTGCAGATATTTCTAAATATGCACCGAGGATCATCACACACAAGATTCCTGTCGATAAGATAGGCGGATTAATTGGCCCCGGCGGAAAGAATATCAGGGCCATTACTGATGCGACCGGAGTGAAGATCGATATCAGTGAAGATGGAACAGTACATATCGCAACAAATGATGCCAATGCCGCAAAGTTGGCGCTCAAGATGGTGAAGAGCTCAACGGCGGTCGGCGAAGTCGGGAAGTACTATAAAGGTACGGTTGTGAAGATCATGGAGTTTGGCGCATTCGTCGAGATCCTTCCGGGTCAAGACGGTCTGCTCCACATCTCTCAGATCGATAATGCGCGTGTAAATCAGGTCACGGACGTTCTTAATGAGGGCGATGAGGTAGTTGTAAAATTACTTGAGATCGACCCAAAAAGTGGCAAGATGCGTTTGTCACGCAAAGAGGCGTTTGGTCACGAAGCCGAGGCCGAAGAGATATAATAGATGCCATTAGATCACAAGATACAGTTTGAGAGATCTTCTCGCGAGAGACCTCTAATCCTTGTGACAAATGATGACGGGGTTGGTTCAAGCGGACTCACGAGTCTCGTTGAAGCTCTGAAGAAGGTGGGAGAGGTTCTCACAGTTGCTCCGGCAAGTGAACAGAGCACCGCCAGCCATTCCCTGACATTGCACAGGCCTCTCAGGTGTAATGAAATCTCAAAAAATATGTTTGCAGTCGATGGAACACCTACCGACTGTATCAATATTGCGATGAATTATGTTCTTCGGGGGAAGAAGCCGGACCTCGTTTTTTCAGGAATAAACAGAGGTCCTAATCTCGGCGATGATATTCATTATTCGGGGACTGTCTCTGCGGCGGTAGAAGGCGGAATTATCGGCATTCCATCTGTGGCGATGTCTGTAACGAGTCTTGAGGGGAATATCCCCGGAAATAATAATTTCAAATTTGAAGGCGCGGCAAAATTCGGGGCAAAACTCGCCGCGGCGGTACTAAAAAATAAACTGCCACGCGGGGTTATCCTAAATGTGAATGTGCCGAATGTTCCGGAGAATGAGATCAAGGGGCACAGAATTACATTCCAAGGAAAGAAAAATTATTCTAATATGCCGGTTGAGAAGACCGATCCGCGTGGTGGTAAATATTACTGGCTCTGCGGTGAGGAGACCGGATTTGACAGTATTGAGGGGTCGGATTGCAATGCGGTGAGTGAAGGGTGGATATCGATCACACCTGTAAGGGTGGATATGACGGACTTTGAGTTTTTGAAGACAATTGAAAACTGGAAGATTTAATGTTCTCAAAGAAGCCGGAAAACAGGAATCATCATTTCAAGAAGTCCAATCTCACGGACGAACAGAATTCATTTTATGTCGCAAGAAAGAGGATGGTCGAAGAGAAGATCATGCCCGAGGTGAAGCATGCCCGTGTTATTGAGGCGATGTCCAGAGTTCCGCGCGACAGATTTGTCCCGGACGGACTGAAAGATCAGGCGTATCTTGACCGGCCGCTCAATATCGGCGAGGGTCAGACAATTTCACAACCTTTGATTGTTGCGACAATGACTTCGATTATAGATCCGAAGCCTACGGATAAGATATTGGAGCTTGGGACCGGATCCGGATATCAGGCGGCGATCCTTTGTGAATTATCAAAACATGTCTATTCGATTGAAAGAATATCCGGCCTTTCAAACAGGGCCAGACGTGCGCTGTATGATATCGGATATATGAATTTTACATTGAGGATCGGAGATGGTACAAATGGTTGGCCTGAAAAGGCACCGTTCAATGGAATTATTGTAACGGCCGGTTCACCCGATATCCCCAAGCCGCTCTATAAGCAGTTGGCAGATGGCGGGAAGCTGGTCATCCCGGTTGGGGGAGCGGAACAACAGGCGCTGAAGGTCATCACAAGAAAAGGGAGAAAGTTTATTGAAGAGACCGTCTTCGGATGTAGGTTTGTTAAGTTGATTGGCGAGCACGGCTGGAACGGTTGAAACGGTTGAAACTGCTGGAACTGCTGGAACTGCTGAAACTGCTGGAACTGCTGAAACGGCTGAAACTGCTAATATGCGCATGAGACTCCTTATAATAATGATGTTGGTTTCGGCGCTTGCCGCGTGCCCAATCGCGTACGACAAGCATGGGGTATATCACCGCGTTCAATCCGGCGAAACGATGACCAGAATTGCCGATGCTTATCGCGTGTCAATTCAAGACCTTGCCGAGTGGAATAATATATTAGATCCGAAGTCGATAATCCCCGGGCAAAAGTTATATATTCTAGCCAGAAAAGGATTGTCGTTTAAGAAACTCCCCGGAAGAAAGAGTAAAAATGCTCCGGAGAAAGAACAAATTGCGGTCGACAGAAAAAGATTTATCTGGCCGATAAAGGGCAAGGTTGTCTCAGGCTTTGGAATCAGGAACGGAAGACGGCATGACGGAATTGATATTGCAGTAAAGTCGGGCACTCCTATAAAAGCGGCCGCAGACGGGAAAGTCGCTTTTGCCAGCAGGTTGAGCGGTTACGGGAATACAGTAATCATAAGACATTCAGGCAGGTTTTTTACGACCTATGCACACTGCAAAAAGACCCTTGTCAAAAGGGGGGCTCGTGTGAAAAAGGGTGAAGTGATTGCATTGGTCGGGCAGACAGGCAGGGCGACGGGCCCGCATCTGCACTTTGAAGTGAGGCAGAGACAGAAGGCAAGAAATCCTTTATTCTTCCTGCCTGTTAAAAGATAGGTCGGCATGTCTACATGTCTTCATGTCGCAAGTTGTTGACATGATGACATGCGGACTTGACGACTTGGGGACGAAATATGAAAACTGCAAATATAGATGTTTTGCTAAAAAATAAAATAAGAGATGTTCCGGATTTTCCAAAGAAAGGGATTATCTTTAAAGATATCACTCCGATCTTGTCGGACCATGGAGTGTTCAAAAAAGTTATAGACGCATTTGTAGAGCGATATAAAGACAAGGGCATTGATGCGATTGCGGGCATCGAATCGCGGGGTTTCATCTTTGGCGCACCAATTGCAAAAGATCTCGGCGTGTCATTTGTCCCGATACGGAAAAAAGGGAAACTACCGTATAAAACAGTTGAAGCGTCGTATGATTTAGAATATGGATCTGCGACCATTGAAATGCACGTTGATGCGGTGAAGAAGGGTCAGAAAGTGGTAATTGTAGATGACCTTTTGGCAACCGGCGGAACCGCCGCCGCGACAACGGAGTTGATTGAGAAGCAGGGCGGCAAGATTGTTGAATGTGCATTTGTGGTTGAGTTATCGTTTCTTGATGGAAGAAAGAAACTGAAGAGCGATATTTTTTCACTCATCAGTTATTAGTGCCAGCATGACAGATTGGCCCCGTAGCTCAGGGGACAGAGCAGCGGTTTCCTAAACCGTTGGTCGGGTGTTCGAATCGCCCCGGGGTCACCATTAAACCGTTTCAGCCGTTTCAGCAGTTGAAACAGATGGAGCGGCTGGAGCGGCTGGAACCAATTAGCCTGCAATATCAATTAGTTATAGTAATAAACACAGACAACAGCCTGCCGCCACAATTTCCTCCCATCAGTTCGCACAATTCCCATAACCTCTTGACCTTATTATACTTCTTGACCTACTCATTTTCTTGTGTTAAATTCGCCAGTGAAATCGTGGTATTATGAAACAAAGGGGGCAGTTATGAATAAGTCAGGCCTCGTCAATTTAATATGTGAGAAGGCCAAACTTCCCAAGAAGAAGGCGCAGGACACGGTCGACCTGATCTTCAATATGATGAGTGATGCTCTTGTTCGTGAAGAGCGTATTGAAATCAGAGGGTTTGGAAGTTTCTCGGTCAGACACTACGGGTCCTACACAGGCCGCAATCCTCGCACGGGAGAATCGATCACGGTTGGCTCAAAGAGACTCCCATTCTTCAAGACCGGCAAAGAGTTGAAAGAGCTCGTCGACAAGATATAGGCGTTGTAAAATGCCTTTTGGGTGAAATTCTTTCCGCATGAAGATTTCTTCAATAACCACAGAAGATAAGAATTATCCGTATCTGCTCAGTCACATCTACGATCCGCCAAAGAAGTTTTATATCTGGGGCGAACTTCCAAACTTCGACACACATCCGCCAATTGCAATTGTAGGTTCAAGAAAGCCCACAGAATATGGCATCAGGCATGCCGGTGAAATTGCGGCAGAGTTTGCAAGGGCCGGATTCTCAATCATTAGCGGCCTTGCATATGGAATAGATGCGATTGCGCACAAGTCGTGCGTGAAAGAGAACGGAAAGGCGGTTGCGGTCCTCGGCTCCGGTTTCAATAAACTCTATCCCGCAATTCATAAAAAACTTGCAGAAGAAATTGTTGAAAAGGGCGGAGCAGTGATCACCGAATTTGAGGCAGATATCCCCCCGCTTCAGCATCATTTTCCCGCGAGAAACAGGATTATCAGCGGGCTGTCATTTGGGGTGGTTGTTGTGGAGGCCGCGATCGATTCAGGTTCATTGATCACGGCGCGTCTTGCAGGTGAGCAGGGTCGTGATGTCTTTGCAATCCCCGGTGAGGCGGGTAATGTTAATAGTGCGGGAACACACAAATTAATCAAAGAGGGCGCGGCGCTGATAGAAAATGCAAAAGATGTGATAGAAATTCTTGAACAACGCCTTCCAAAAGTGTGGAGAGAAAAGAAATCTGGACATTTTTTGGGTGTAGGTGGTAAGGAACTCAAACTTTTGGATTTTTTGGGGAGCAGTCCTGTGGAAGTCGATTATCTTGTTGAGGCGGGAAAATTTTCGCCGGCTGAAGTGGTGGCGACTCTGAGCGTTCTTGAATGCTCGAATCTCGTCAAAAGACTTCCCGACGGAAAATATATAAGACAAAAGACACATGACTAAATCTTTAATCATAGTCGAGTCGCCAACAAAGGCAAAAGCCATAAAGAAGTATATGGGGAGTGCCTTTGTCGTCAAGGCGTCTGTTGGCCACATCAAAGATCTTCCAAGATCGAAACTGGGCGTGGATGTTGAAAATGATTTCGAGCCTACTTATCAAACAATCAAAGGAAAAAAGAAGGTAGTCGATGAAATTGTCAACGCGGCCAAATCGTGTGACAAGGTCTATCTTGCTACCGACCCTGATAGAGAGGGCGAGGCAATTGCATGGCATATAGCCGAAGAGATTCGGGGAATATCCAAGACCAAGCCCAAGCCCAAATCATCTAAGACAAAGAAAGACGCCGGTAAAAAGATCGAAGTGAGCAGAGTTCTTCTGCATGAGATTACACCAAAGGCTGTGAAGGCGGCGATTGCGGCTCCGGCAAAGCTAGATTCCAATCTTTATGAATCTCAACAGGCCAGAAGAATTTTAGACAGGCTTGTCGGATATAAGATCAGCCCAATTCTCTGGAAGAAGGTGGGACGCGGTCTCTCTGCCGGTCGCGTTCAGTCGGTTGCGGTGAGAATCATCTGTGAGCGTGAACAGGAAATAAAGAATTTCAAAGCGGAAGAATACTGGTCGATTCTTGTCAATCTTGAGGGTAGCAAGGCTCCGGCATTTGAGTCTAAGCTGAATAAGATTGAAGATAAGAAGCCGGAGATAGGCAGTAAGGCAGATGCTGATTCAATTTTAAAGGATCTGAAGGGGACTAAATACACGCTGGACAAGATCACCCGTCAGGAGAGAAAGCGCCATCCGGTTCCGCCATTCACAACAAGCAAGCTTCAACAGGAGGCCGCGAGAAAGCTCGGGTTTTCTGCAAAGAAGACGATGATGCTAGCCCAGCAGTTATATGAAGGCGTTGATCTGGGAGACGGAATTGTCGGCCTCATCACATATATGAGAACCGATTCTGTCCGTGTGTCTGAAGATGCGTTGAATGAGGTGAGAAAGTATATTGAAGAGAGATTTGGGAAGGAATCGCTCCCAGAAAAGCCCAATGTCTATAAGAACAAAAAGGGTGCGCAGGATGCCCACGAGGCAATCCGTTCGACGGCGGTGGAAAATTCGCCCGATTCCGTGAAGAATTTTCTAAGCAAAGATCAATTAAGGCTCTATGATTTGATATGGAAGAGATTTATCGCATCCCAGATGACCTCTGCCGTTTATGATCAGACGATTTTTGATATTACCACCGCGTCTCAAAAGAAATATCAATTCAGATCAACTGGACAGGTGATGAAATTTGCCGGATTTATGTCGGTATATATGGAAGGGGTTGATGAAGAGGCGGAAAAGGACGAAGAGGAGAACCCCACGTTGCCGCTGTTGAATGAAGGTGAAGATCTCAAGCTCCATAAGATTATACCAAACCAACATTTCACCCAGCCGCCACCCCGCTTTACTGACGCTTCACTTGTGAAGGAGTTGGAAGAAAAGGGGATTGGTCGCCCGTCGACGTATGCATCCATATTGAGCGTGATTCAGGATAAGCATTATGTGAATAAAGAGCTGAAGCGATATTTCCCAACAAGGCTCGGGGAGATAGTGAACGATCTGCTGGTTGAAAACTTTCCTGATATTCTGGATGTTAAATTTACCGCCCAAATGGAAGAAGAGCTGGACGATGTGGAAGAGGGGAAACTAAAATGGGTGGATGCGTTGAGGGATTTCTATAAACCATTTTCAAAGACACTCAAGAAAGCAGAGAAAGAGATGACAAATTTGAAGGCACAGGCAACGCCAACCGATGTGACGTGTGAAAAATGCGGCAAGCCGATGGTGGTAAAATGGGGAAGGCACGGAGAGTTTCTGGCATGCAGTGCCTATCCGGATTGCAAGTCGACCCGCGAATTTGTCCGCGACGACAGTGATAATATCAAAATAAAAGTGGCTGAAGAGACCGACGAAAAATGCGAAAAATGCGGCGCTGATATGGTTGTGAAGCGCGGTCGCTTTGGCAAATTCCTTGCGTGTTCGAAGTATCCGGAGTGCAAAACAACAAAGGCGATTGGAATTGGTGTTAAGTGCCCAGAGTGTGGCTGTGATCTCGTCTCCCGCAGAAGCCGCAAGGGGCGTAACTTCTACGGCTGTTCGGGATATCCGAAATGCAATTTTGCCACATGGAGCAAGCCGGTTGCTGAAGAGTGTCCAAATTGCAAG
>CAZTCA010000069.1:0-8627 GCA_964612405.1 uncultured Pseudomonadota bacterium | reverse complement strand
TTCCGGGCACTGTTGTTGAAAACAAGGGTTATTCCATCGCCGTTCATTTCAGGGCTGTAAAAAAGAGCCGGCATAAAGAGGTGTATGACATTGTCAAGAGGCTCGCGCGTCCGTATTTGAAAAAATACAGGATACAGATGACAACCGGAAAGATGATTCATGAAATAAGACCTCAAAATTTCTGGAATAAAGGGAAAGCGGTCAAATGGATCTGGAAGAGGCTTGCCCCTGATTTTCTTCCGTGTTATTGTGGCGATGACATAACCGATGAGGATGCGTTTAAGAGCCTGAAAAAGAGTGGAGTAACGATTCGAGTGGGAACCAAAAAGGGATCTGTCGCGAAGACAAGCGTGAGATCCGTTGAAGATTTGGTGAAGTTATTAAAAAAGGTGATTTGAATTCTAAATACTTGCAATATATTAAAATTAGTTGTATTATACGGCGACATCAAACGGGGGTATCTATATGAAAACATTAAAGGTTATGGTCATTTGTCTTGCCGGAATTTTCGCATTAAATTGCGGTAGCGGTAGCGGTTCTCTGAGTGGACCGGACTTGAGTGTTTCGGAGCTTTCATCAATCATTGTTGATCAGATCAAATTTTCCGGCGGGCTTGAAGATGACAGCGACGGAGTTCCTGAAGTTGCCTTCTATTTGAGATGTGCGGATAGTAATGTTGATATCGCGTGCGCAGGTCAGGCGGCTGGTTTAAGTCTTGTCAAGAAAGAGGGTGTTATTTACGGACGTGTCGACGCAAGATTTAATAAAATCGAAGATACTTCAGTCAAAAGTTGTTTCGATGTGAAACTTGTCTTTGTAGAAAAAGATTCCAGTGATTGTCCGGCCCCAATTGCAGACGATGATGATGTGATATGGATATCTCAGGTGCTCATTATGGATGCCGACGGCAGTGGTACGCTTCTGAATTCCGCCATCTCCGACAGTGAAGGAACAGTGATGGCATATCTGACGACTTCAAGCGACGAGCAGTTAGAGGAACTTGATGTAGATCTCCCCGTGCAGGAAGAGAGCACGCTAATTTTAGATCAGCTATTTTTTGATAATCCAAAGATTAGCGGAAAGAGTTCGAGCTTCAGATTGATTGCCAGAAATTCAAGCAGTGATGATAACTTCAGGTGCGAAGCTTCATTCAATAGCTCCGATTCCGGGATAATGAGCGAGGGGATAATCTATGGGAACCTAAACATCCCCCTGCTTGATGAAGCCGGCGAGCCTTGCGCGATCACGGACGAGAACAAGCTTGTGATGGTCGATATCTATCTCTACATCTCCGGCGAAAACAGCCCACTCATGACCAGCGAATCGACCACGGTTGTCGACCTTGTCGATAATGACGGTGGCCGGGAGGACTTTGGAAATAATGGCTATCTGAGGTTCATAAGCATCGATAACATATTATAACCTATTGAAATAAATAGGATATTTCGCATTTGCATATTTTCTAGCAACCTTTCATCCAACCTGTCGATAAGCTAATAGAAATACTAGACTATTTTTATTGTTGTGCTACGGTGTCGCTTCGTATAACAAACGGTCTATAACGCGATTAGAAACGAAAGGAGCTAGGGATATGAAACGTTTTTCGATGTGGTTCTTGGTTGTATTCATGGTCATGGTCGGAGCAACCGCTGCGTATGCAGAAGAGGTGTCAGAAGTTCCGCCTCCGGAACAACCGACTTCAGGTTATGACAACGGTTTCTTCATTCGCTCTAAAGATGGAAACTTTCACTTTCAGGTTAATATGCGTTTTCAGTTGCAGCACATCTTTGCAACAGGCGACACATCACTTCCTGAATCTGCAGACGGATCAACAAAGGTGAACACATTCAGAGTTCGTCGTGCGCGTTTCAGTTTTGCCGGAAATGCATACAAGAAACTGGACTTCTTTATGATGATTCAGCACGCATCTGGTCCAACGGGCGCAAGAGATCTGCTCTGGTTTGCCGAATTCACATATAATGTTAACGATCATTTGAGATTTACTTTTGGTCAGACACAAGTCTCGGTCGATCGTTTTGGAGAAACATCATCCGGTGGATATCAGCTTGTGGAAGCACCTCTCACGGCATCACAGACAGACGGACAAGTTGAGTATTCGGCAACGCGTCCGAGCTTTGGTCTTCCTTCAGATATCGGCTTGAAGATCGCGGGCGACTGGAAGAGATTCCACTATTCCGTATATTTTGGAAACGGTTCTGAAGAGGGGAATTATAATTTTAACCGCGAGTTTACTTACGGAACGAGGATGTCATTTGATATCTTAGATCCGGTTGGCTATGGAATGGAAAGTGATTTTGCAAATTCAGCAAAGCCTAAAATGACACTCGGTGTCGGCGGAGCATTCCTTGATGATACAATGACAAGTGCAAGCGATACAAACGGCGACGGAGTTGATGATGTCTCCATCTCTTATGACTGGAATATGGTTGGAAGTATGGATTTTGCATTCATGTGGAAGGGTTTTTCATTCAAGACAGAAGGCTATTATCGTATGCTGGAAGTTAACGGCGGAACCTGTGTCGGCTATCCTGAGTGCGTAGAGGGCCGTCTGACAGACGTTGGTTATTATGCTCAGACCGGTTACTTTGTATGGCCTAAACACATTGAACTTGTATTCCGTGGTGGTCAGATCTTCAGAGAAGGCCCGGACAACAATGCATATGAGGCGACAGCGGGAATCAACTGGTTCATCAAAGACAACAAGTTCAAGCTCCAGACCGCATATTCATATATGGTTGACTATGACAACGTTCCCGGAACTGCCAACGACAAGAGGCACTACATAAGAACGATGTTCACAATGAATATATAATCGCGAATTGAAGCAAATTCAAAGGCCGCTTGGGCAAACCCAGGCGGCTTTTTTATTGTGTAACTATCTGATATTATTGTATTTATCATCAACTCCCAACTTCATAGCAACATTTCTTTATAGGCGCCGATAACCAATTGAGCGCAGAGAAGCGCAATTTCAACAGATATCGGAGGGTTAGACGCATGAAACACATCATTATCTGGCTGGTTTTCGTATTAATGTCATTTGCAACATTGGCCTTTGGTGAGACCAAAGAAGATGCCAACGCACTTCAAGCCGAAGAGCCGCAGAAGGTTGAAGAACCGCAAGAGGTCGAAGAGGCAAAAAAGGTTGGGTATGATGGCGGTTTCTTTATCCGAAATGCAAAAAATACTTTTCAGTTTACCGTGAACGGAAGGGTCCAGCCGAGAGTCTACTTTCAAAAAACAAACGGACAATCCGGCGATTGGTCATTTGGTATCCGTCGCGTAAGACTTGATTTTGATGCGATGATTGTGAAGAAAGCGAATTTTCATATCGCACTTCAACACAGCACGAGCAGTGCAAACTTTAGTATAATGAACATCATTGGCGCCACGGCTTCATATAGTTTTCACAAGTCGTTTACACTGACAATGGGAACGGTTGGCCTGCCGCTGTCAATGATCGGTTGCACAAGTTCTCTTGGCTATCACCTTCTGGAACCGCCGGTGGTTTTGACTCAACAGGACGGAGGAAGTATTTCTCCGACGAGATCTGCTTTTGGGAATCCGGATGGTCTTGGCATCCTGATAAACGGTTCGGTTAAAAAATTCTTCTATGAAGCCTCCGTTGTCAACGGTGCCGCGGCAACTACGTTGGCGGATGCCGCGAATAACATCGAAGGGTCAGGCGGAACCGAGTCGAATTATGATTTCAATTTTAACAGACGTGTGTCGGTTGGTGCGCGTATTGGTGTAAATATTCTAGATCCGGTCAGTGGTTCGCAGATGGACCTTCCATATTCCGAAAAGGTAAAGCTCACAATGAGTGCCGGCGGAACCTATCAGGGGGCCAGACAGGATCCGAACAACGCAGTTGAGATCAGCCGTATCATCACCGGAAGCACTGGTATCGGACTAAGATACAGAGGCTTTTCGATCACCACGGAGGTGTTTGGTAGAAGAATGTCACTGGACAACCCTGGGAATACAACCTGGTTTTCAATGTCCATGGATGATTTTGGTTATTATGTTGATACAGGATATTTTGTTCTGCGTGACAAGCTTGAACTTGCTGTCGCGGCTGGCCAGATCTTCAGAGAGGGCCAGAACAACGATTCATATCAGTTTGGCGGCGGAATAAACTGGTATGTTGTCCCCACCTTCCTAAAGTGGCAGTTGAGTTATACTGCAACAGGCGATTTCGACGAGGTTGCCGGGACAAAGAGAGACGTGACCCATTTTGTGGGGACACAATTTTCCGCAAGTTTCTAAATTCACCCGAAGTTGACTGGCAGTCCAAGATGGTCTAATATCCGCTAGGTCAATGAACCTCTCAAAAAAAATTCAAACTTTTCCCGTGTCTCCCGGCGTATATCTAATGAAGGGGGAGAAGGGTGCGGTTCTCTATGTTGGAAAAGCCAAAAATCTGAAAAAGAGGGTGAAGAGTTATTTTGGGCGCGAGTCGAAAGAGCGCTATCAGATCAAGTTTCTGATGGAGAAGACGCGCTCTATAGATTTTATTGAGACATCCAGTGAAAAAGAGGCCCTCCTTCTGGAATATAAACTGATCAAGGAACACAGACCAAGATATAATATCGATCAGAAAGACAGCAAAACATTTATCAGGATCAAGCTTGGGACGAACCATAAATGCCCCGGCATCTGGCTCACAAGAAGGGTGAGGAAAGACGGTGCTGAATATTTTGGACCATATACGTCTGCCCTTGCTTGTCGTGAAACCGTTGAGCAGATAATAAAATTCTTTCAGATGAGGACGTGTTCAGACAGGGAGTTTGGCAATCGTTCGCGCCCCTGCATTGAATTTGATATCGGAAGATGCACAGCCCCATGTATTGGGAAAGTTTCTGTTGATGAATATGCTGATCAGGTCAGAAGGGCGCGTCTCTTTCTGAAGGGCAAGAAGAAGGATCTGGTGAAATATCTGAAAGCCCAGATGAAGAAATATTCCGAAGAGATGAGTTATGAAAAAGCGGCCAATTTTCGTGATCTGATAGACGATGTGAATGTAACGTTGGAAAAACAGAAAGTGATGGATGCCGACGAACCGATCCCACCGCCGGACAATGAATCCGAAGATGTCTTTGCGTCAATTGTCGGTGAGGGGTTAAAAAAGAAACTGCACCTTGATGACATTCCGCGCTCCATCGAGTGCGTGGATATTTCAAACATACAAGGAAAGCACGCATCCGGTTCGCTTGTCTTCTTTTCAAATGGAGCGCCGGACAAGACCAGATATAGGCATTTTAATATCACGAACATTGATTCACCGAACGACTATGCAATGATGTATGAAGTCCTTGAGAGAAGGCTCAAACGAAGTGATTGGTCATTTCCGGACCTGCTGATAGTCGATGGCGGGAAGGGTCAACTTGCGATTGCCTCTCAAGTGTTAAAAAAGTTAGGAGTGATAAAGCTTTCTGTCATTGCTATCGCCAAAGATCACCGCTCAAAGAGGGGTGTGAATATATATCTTCCGGGGAGATCCAATCCCGTAAAATTCAAAGAGAACGATCCGTCTCTCCTTTATCTCGTCAGAATTCGTGACGAGGTCCACCGATTTGCGATAGCCCATTACAGAAGGCGCCATATAAAATCGCTGACGAAATAGCAGTTTTTTGACAGTTAATGGGCAATTTTCTCGTTTTAGTTACCCACCCCCTTATCCGACCACATTCCCAAATATACATAACTATATGATACTATAGGTGTTTTTCGATTCACGATTCACGATTCACGATTCACGATCTTGGCACATCTCTTGCTCTCTTAATGGTCAGACGAATTTTGAAAGCGAGGGATAAAATGGCAAGAATCGACAGAGACGTAGAGAGAGCGCAACTGGTGGTTGAAAGTGCCGTTGAGGGGACTATGGGGGATGTCTCCTCAAGGAATCCCATGGTGTTGTCATGCGGTGGAATTTTTGTCCCCAGGCCGAAATATGCGAATCCAGACACTCTCTATCAAATATTGAATATTGCAAACAGTGACGAGCCGACAAAGATCGTCAGTGGTTCGGTTCCTCAGAATATTTTACAGGAAGTGTTACACAAAGAATCTATGAACTAATTTTCTCATGGCCGCCGTCCTACATCATAACGGTGTAGGATTCCTCTCTCGACCCCTCACCATGAAAGTGGTGAGGGGTTATTTTTTCAGCGTTTTTTCAAACGGAGGTTCGACAATCCCTTTTTCGGTAATGATTGCTGTAATCAATTCTGCGGGTGTTACGTCAAACGCGGGATTTCTGATCTTTACATAATCGGGCGTTAATTGTTGTTTTCTGATATGTGTGACCTCGGAGAAATCGCGCTCTTCGATTGGGATCTCTTTTCCGGTCTTGATACTCAAATCGACTGTGGACATTGGTGCGGCAACATAGAATGGAATATTATGTTTTTCAGCCAGCACCGCAACTGAGTACGTACCGATCTTATTTGCGGCATCTCCGTTTGCGGCGATTCGATCTGCTCCGACTATCACCTTGTCGATTGCCCCTTCCTTCATGAAATGCCCGGCCATATTGTCGGTGATGACAGTTACATCCATTCCGTGTTTCTGAAGTTCCCACGCGGTGAGGCGCGCCCCCTGCAGAAGAGGCCTTGTTTCATCTACAAATATCTTCAGAGTTTTTCCGGCAGATTGTGCCGCGTAAAGAACACCAACCGCCGTGCCTGCTCCGCCCGTTGCAAGAGAGCCCGCGTTGCAGTGGGTCAGTACTGCATCACCTTCGTTGAAGAGTGCCTGTCCGTTTTTCCCAATATTGTTGCACGCGTCAATATCTTCGTGATGAATTTTGATCGCTTCTTCTTTTAGGAGCTGTTTGAGTTGATTGACCGAAATATTTTTGTTATCCATGCAAACTTTTTTCATTCTCTCCAGGGCCCAAAAAAGATTACGTGCAGTGGGACGTGTCGCGGCAAGGGTTGCACATATATTTTCTATCTTCTTATAGAACTCATCAAAAGTTTTAACGCCGATTCCCAACGCGCCTATTGCAACTCCCATCGCGGCGGCGATGCCGATTGCCGGTGCACCACGGATTGTCATATTTTTTATCGCATCCGCAACTCCCTTATAGTCCTCGTACTCGTTATATACTTCTTCAAGCGGGAGCTTTCGCTGATCAATCATTATCACTTTGTCATCTTTCCACTGAATTGTCTTTACGATGTCCATATGTGTTAGTCATTGCGAGGAGCGCCAAGCGACGAAGCAATCTCATGAAATCACTGGATTGCTTCGCCCAAGGGCTCGCAATGACTTATCCTAATTTTTTTCTCAACAGATCATTTACCATGGCCGGATTTGCCTGGCCCTTTGTCTCTTTCATGACCTGCCCCACAAAATGTCCAAAGAGCCCGACCTTTCCGGATTTATACTTTTCAACCTCTTTTGAGTTGGCCGCGATAACTTTATCAACAATTTTTTCCAAAGAGCCTGAGTCAGAAATCTGCACCAGCCCCTTATTTTTTACAATGACACTCGGGGCTTCGCCTGTTTTATACATCTCTTCAAAGACAGCCTTCCCGATCTTTCCGCTGATGTCGCCTTTTTCTATCATCTCAACCAGTTTTGACAGGTTTTCGGGAGATATCCTGCATTTTGATATATCCGTATCATCATTTTTTAATTCCCTCAAAAGCTCTGTCATTATCCAATTTGATATCTTCTTCGGGGAGTTGAAATGTTTAATGGTCCCTTCAAAATATGCGGCCAGATTTTTATCCTGAGTCAGCACAATTGAATCATATTCAGGTATTCCGTATTCTTTCACAAAGCGCGCGGCTTTCACGTTTGCAAGTTCTGGCAGATTCCCCTTTATCTTCTCAATCCATACTGCATCGACGACAAGCGGCGGAAGATCAGGCTCAGGAAAATATCTGTAGTCATGTGCCTCTTCCTTGCTCCTCATTGATTCGGTGACCCCATTCTGTTCGTCCCAGAGAAGGGTCTCCTGAATAACTTTTTTGCCGCTCTCAAGTATTTTTTCCTGCCTTTGCATCTCATAGGAAATGGCGGCCTCAACTGCCTTGAATGAATTCAGATTCTTGAGTTCCGTTCTGGTCCCAAATTTTTCTACTCCAACAGGCCGGATAGAGATATTTGCGTCGCACCTGAATGATCCCTTCTCCATATCACCGTCGCAGATTTCCAGATACATGAGAATGCTTCTGAGTGTTTTTAGATAGATACCGGCTTCTTCCGGAGATCTAATATCGGGACCGGATACTATCTCAATCAGCGGAATGCCACTTCTATTATAGTCGACATGGCTGACGTTCTTATCTCCAAAATCGTGAAGGAGTTTCCCCGAGTCCTCTTCCAAATGAATGCGAATGATAGAGATCTTCCTTTTTTCACCTTTTTCAAGAATCAATTCGACAAATCCGTTTTCACAGAGAGGCTTGTCATATTGTGAAATCTGATAACCCTTCGGAAGGTCAGGATAGAAATAATTCTTTCTTGCGAAGACGCTTGTGTTTCTGATTTCACAATTCATTGCAAGGCCGGCACGGATTGCAAATTCAATTGCCCGCCCGTTTGTCACAGGCAATGTTCCGGGCTGTCCCGTGCAACGAGGGCAGATA
>CAZTCA010000068.1:0-8821 GCA_964612405.1 uncultured Pseudomonadota bacterium | reverse complement strand
CTTCCGGACGACCCGTCATTCCTGATAGGCGAGTATATTCACAGATTGGGCGTTTAGATAAGGGTCATTTGCCACGGAGCAATTCGTCACGGAGCAGTCTGGTCCTGATTCGCACTCCAAATTTTCAATAAATTCTTTAACAGTTCTTACGGGGGAAAGGTCTCCGGAGTGGAGGCTGTTGCCGGAGCAATTCTAGTCCTCGGCGCACACATCGGTCTCGGCATAGTTAAACAATAATCTAGGAGCCTGTCGGGAAATGACACTTTCTGTCATTGCGAGGAGCAAAGCGACGAAGCAATCTAGTGTAACTAATTGATTTCACTGGATCGCCACGTCGACCTTCGGCCTCCTCGCGATGACAAGTCGAATTTCCCGACAGGCTCCTAGAAACTGAAGCCTTCAGGAAGCTTGGAATCAGACGTCCCTTCCGGAACCCACGAAAGATCCGTGATTGTATATGTCGGATTCTTCTTTCTGAATATCGGGACCACACGCATGCCTATCTCGGGTTCACCAACAGAGAGATAGCCCATCAAAATTGTAGAGACACCCTCAAACTCAACGTTGATAAATTTTATGGGCTTCTTGAGAGTGTTGAAGGCGCCGGTTCTCTCGGTGATCATGAATGTGTGTACCTTGGACGATTTTTTTGCCGTCTCTGTCAGATCATAAACGGTATTTTTGCCGAGACAATCCGGGCAGTGGATTCTGAAAGGCATATAGACAGTCCCCTTGAATTCACAGTCCGGGTTTTCACACTTTGAGCCAAACAGCCTCCCCTGTGAAAGATTTTCAAAAAACACCGCTTCGCCGCCATAAGAATGGATATAATTCATGCTTCTGGGGTTTGTAACACCGCAGAGCTTTCCATCCGCCCTTCTGATGGGCATGTTGGGATCCATGAAATGGTGGACACCGTCTATCTTGTAACGGTTTTCTATAACTTTGATAGTTCCGTATTTGTTCATATAATAATCCTTTCTAATGTTTATCTAAGTTTCGCGTCCGGATGCATCAGGACGGTTGCAGTTACGTGTGAACCCACTCCTGCGTGGCTGATTGCCATTGCGCGTCTTGCACCGGCAACCTGCAGATCCGTCCAGTCTTTTGGTTTGCTGCGGCCGTATCTGTCCCATCTCTTCTGATCGCCGTGAATTTCCGCCCAGCGATTCCAGAGGTGATAACCGATCTCTGCCACTTGCATAATTCCCGTGGCCCCCACGGCATGCATACATCCGATCAATCCACCGGAGAGGTTTGATGGAAGCTTGCCCGGTTTTCCGGTCTTGGGATTTGTATGATAACAATCTCCAGACTCAACATATGCCCTGCCATAACCATATGGCCTGATACCCACATCTTCATAGGTCTGAACATCGCTGATTGTGAACGCATCGTGAAGTTCAACAACATCCAAATCTTCGGTCGGATCTTTGATTCCGCACTGGTTATAAGCATAATATGAAGCCATTCTTGCGGCGAGGAACCCCGTAAAGCCCGGATATCTTTCGCCACCCGGGAATTCTTTATCAAGGTTTTTATATTGTTCCGGAGTTTCGTTCGGCAGAAGCGGTATGTCCATATCGCGCCTGCATGCCGGTCTCAACGAATGTGATCCTGCTGTGCAATAAATGAGGAGTGGATTTTTGGTCAATTCATACGCCGTCTTCTCATCACAGATAATAGCGCACGCGGCGCCAACACTCATCAAACAGCAGTCAAGCGCTCGCAGAGGATGCGCAACTATCGGTGACTTCAAGACATCATCAACCGTGATCTTCATTGGTGCCTGCGCAAACGGATTGAATCTTGCGTAACCATGATGCTTCACTGATATCTCGGCCAGCGTCCTCCTGAACGAATCTTCCTGTTTGCCAAAAACCTGCCAATATTTCTGAGCCATGACGGCATAATATCCGGTGTATATATGACCAAGCGGTGTCTCCCAGTCTTTGTCGGCCGCACATGAGATCAGATGGTTTCCCTCGTCCGTCGGCACCTCATCCATACGTTCCCATCCCATTGCGAGAACGCAATCAGAATAACCGGAAGCAACCGTCTTTACGGCCTCCCAAATTGTTGAACCGCCGGTTGCTCCGCCGGTCTTGACTCCGATGTTCCCTAGAGGATCAAGCCCCAAACGATCGTGGATGACTGCCTCACCAAGAAGCTGATCGCCAAAGTGATCGGCAAAATGTCCATAATAACATGTGTGAATATATTTTTTCAGTTCCGCAGGGGTCATGCCGATAAACTTTGCCGCCTCAGTAAAGGCTTCAACACACAATTCTTCCGTTCTTGTTTCAGGAAATGCGCGCGCGAATGGCGACATTCCAACCGTCACCAGATAAACCGGCCTCATCAATTCAGGCGTCTTCAACTGCTGTTTGCTAAACTTGATCATATAATAACCTTTTTCCTTTCCTCTATTTTATATTTGCCTTAATCCAGTCCACAATATCTGTTGTCTTTGCGCCGGGTGTAAACACGGCCTTCACGCCGTATTTTTTCAGCTCCGAAACATCATCTTCCGGAATAATCCCGCCGCCGAAAACGATTATGTCAGAGGCATCCTGTTCCTTCAGGAGCTCTATAACTTTTTTGAATAGATGATTGTGAGCGCCCGAAAGGACCGACATCCCTATCGCGTTGACGTCTTCCTGAATTGCGGCCGACACGATCATCTCCGGCGTTTGATGAAGGCCGGTATAGACAACTTCAAATCCCGCATCTCGGAGCGCACGCGCCACAATCTTTGCACCGCGATCGTGACCGTCAAGGCCGGGCTTTGCGATGAGGATTCTTGTGCGTTTGTGCGTTTGTGCGTTGGTTCGTTTGTTCATATTATTTAAAAAATAGCAGGGTCATGGTATTCACCAAATACACCCTTCATTACGGCCATCATCTCATTCTGTGTGCAATATGCCCTTGCACATTCAATAAGCGGTGGCATCACATTGCTTCCATCCTCACAGGCTTTTTTCAAATTTGAAAGTGTTTTTTCAACACTTGCCTTGTCGCGCTCTTTCTTCACCTTTTTGAGCCTCTCAATCTGTTTATCCTGAAGCTCATCAGTAATTTTCAAGAGATCCATCGAAGGGTTTTCGTCTATCACAAAGTCGTTAACGCCAACAACAATTTTTTCATTCTTTTCAATCTGTCTCTGATATCTGTATGCGGCATCTGCAATCTCTCTCTGCGGGAAGCCGATCTCGATAGCCTTGATCATTCCACCCATATCATCAATCTTTTTGATATATGCAACCGCCTCTTCCTCAAGTTCATTTGTAAGCTTTTCAATAAAATACGATCCGCCAAGAGGGTCGATTGTATTCACAACGCCCGATTCGTGCGCGATAATCTGTTGAGTCCTGAGGGCGATCCGGACCGATTCTTCGGTCGGCAGTGCCAGAGTCTCGTCGAGCGAATTTGTGTGTAGAGATTGGGTCCCGCCAAGGACGCCGGCAAGCGCCTCAATTGTCGTCCTCACAACATTATTGTATGGCTGTTGCGCGGTGAGGCTGCACCCTGCCGTCTGTGTGTGAAAGCGAAGTAACATTGAACGCTTATCCTTCGCCTTGAAACGATCCCTCATAAGGCGTGCCCAGAGCCTGCGCGCCGCCCTGTATTTTGCGATCTCTTCGAAGAAATCGATATGGGCGTTGAAAAAGTATGAAAGCCTTGGGGCAAAAGAATCTACATCCATGCCGCGCGCCATACAGGCTTCAACATAAGCAATGCCGTCAGCAATTGTAAACGCCAACTCCTGCGCCGCCGTCGATCCGGCCTCTCTGATATGATAACCGGAGATGGAGATCGTGTTCCATTTCGGCACATGCTTCGTGCAGAATTCAATCATATCGACAATCACGCGCATTGACGGTTCCGGCGGGAATGCCCATGCATGCTGTGCTATAAACTCTTTTAAGATGTCATTTTGGATTGTTCCGGCGGCAACGGATATTTTATGTCCCTGCTTCTCAATCGCGGCAAGATACATGGCAAGAAGAACGGCCGCGGGACCATTTATCGTCATCGACGTTGTGATTTTATCGAGCGGTATTTTATCAAAGAGGGTCTCCATGTCCGCCAACGTGTCAACAGCAACGCCGCATCTGCCGACCTCCCCTTGCGCCCTCTCCTGATCCGAATCATAGCCCATCAATGTTGGAAAATCGAAAGCAACCGAAAGCCCTGTCTGGCCATGGCCCAACAGGAAATGATATCTCTCGTTTGTCTCTTCAGATGTGCCAAATCCGGAGAACATCCTCATCGTCCAGAGCTTTTTACGATACATTGTCTCATGAACACCACGGGTGTATGGAAATTCTCCCGGCTTTCCAAGATCCTTTTTTGGGTCGGAGCCCTTCAAATCCTCTTCTATATAGAGAGGTTTGATTTTTTTGGATGATATGGTTGTGAAATCGCTCATTTGGTTCGTTGGTTCATTCGTGCGTTAGTGTGTTAGTTTGCCAATTCCTTCAATACGTTCTTTGCGATAACAATTCTTTGCACTTCGGAAGTTCCCTCATAAATCTCCGTGATTTTTGCATCCCGGAAATAGCGCTCGACCGGATATTCTTTGCAATAGCCATATCCGCCGAGAATTTGAATCGCCTCTTTCGTTACCATCATCGCCATTTCAGAAGAGAAGAGTTTCGCCATTGCCGCCTCTTTTGAATGCGGCATGCCCTGATTTTTCATCCATGCAACGCGGTGGATCAAAAGTCTCGCCGCATCGATATTCATTGCCATGTCGGCAATTTTCCACTGTATCCCTTCAAAGGCATTGATCGGTTTCCCAAACGCCTCTCTTTCAGTTGAATATTTTGTCGCAACCTCAAACGCGGCGCGGGCAATTCCCAGCGCCTGAGTTGCAATGCCAACGCGGCCGCCATCGAGGGTCCACATGGCAATCCCAAATCCGCTACCCTCTGTGCCAAGAATATTTTCAGCGGGGACTTCACAGTTGTCGAGAATGATCGATGAAGTTGATGATGCGCGAATCCCCATCTTCTCTTCCTTTTTCCCGACAGAGAATCCCTTGAAATCCTTTTCAATAATGAACGCGCTGATCCCCTTGTGCCTCTTATCTTTGTCGGTCATCGCAAAGACAATACATGCATCGGCATTGGGGCCGTTTGTTATAAAATTCTTTGTTCCGTTGAGGATATATTTATCACCCTTCTTCACCGCAACCGTCTTTTGATTTGCGGCGTCCGATCCCGTCCCCGGTTCGGAGAGTGCATATGCACCAAGTTTCTGGCCCGAGGCAAACGGTTTCACATATTTCTCTTTTTGCGCATCCGTTCCAAATTTTACGATCGGCGCACAATAAAGAGAATTGTTGACAGACATTGTAACCGCGGTTGATGCGCATCCCGCTGCGATTTCTTCCAAAGCCAAAACATAAGAAAGCGTATCCATCCCCGCTCCGCCAAGCTCAACCGGCACTGTAATACCCATGAGACCAAGTTCAGCCATTTTCTTGACTGCCTCCTCAGGAAATTTTTCTGTTTTATCCAGTGCGGCGGCCCTTGGTGTCAATTCCTTCTGCGCAAAATCCTTTGCCATCTGTTGCAACATCTTTTGCTCTTCTGTGAAAGTGAAATCCATTATTTCCTCCTAGGTCAGCAGGTCTGCATGTCTTCAGGTCTGCAAATCAGCAAATATTGACGACTTGACGACCTGTAGACCTGCAGACGATTTATTCAAAGTTCGGTTTCCTCTTCTCTATAAATGCGCTCACGCCTTCGATCATTTCAGGAGTCCCAAAACAATCTCCAAACCGGTTCTTCTCAATATTCAGGCCCTCATCGAGCGGCAATGTTGCACCCTGATTTATAACCTCTTTCGCAATGCCAATGGCATGGGGACTGTTTGCGATAATAGACGCCGCAACCTTCATCACCTCATCCATCAACGATGCTTGGGCCACAACCTTGTTTACCAGACCGACACGATAAGCCTCGTCCGCCTTGAGTTTCTTGCCGGTATATATCATTTCGCGGGCAACATTCATTCCAACCACCTTATTCAACCTCTGAGTTCCGCCAAAGCCGGGGAAAATCCCAAGTGACACCTCCGGCAGACCAAAGACGGCGTTGTCCGAGGCGTAAACAAAATCGCAAGCTAGCGCTAATTCCGTGCCGCCACCTAATGCATATCCATTCACCGCCGCTATCACCGGCTTGGGCGTCTCTTCTATCGTCTTCATTAGTCTCTGGCCGTGATCCGCAAATGCAAGAGCGCCGGGCTTATCCAATTTTAAGAAACCTGTGATGTCTGCGCCGGCAATGAATGCCTTGTCGCCGGAGCCGGTTATCACAATGACTCTGACTGCAGAGTCAGAACCAAAATCATCGACTGCCTTCGTCAGCTCTGTAATTGTTTCGCTATTTAACGCATTCAGCGCCTTTGGACGGTTGATAGTTATTATTCCGACTTTGTTTTGAATCTCAGTTAGTATGTTTGTGTATTGCATAATTTTGTAGTCATTGCGAGCCCCGAAGGGGCGCGGCAATCTCGTGAATGCACTGGATTGCTTCGTCGCGCTTCGTGTTCCTCGCAATGACGCGCTAATTAATACTCATAAAACCCGCGTTTAGCCTTCCTCCCAAGCCATCCTTTATCAACATACTCCTTCAACAACGGGCAGGGCTTATATTTATCGTCCTTAAATCCCTTATATAAAACACCCATGATTGAGAGAACTGTATCAAGGCCGATGAAATCTGCTAAAGTCAGCGGGCCCATCGGAAAATTACATGAAAGCTTCATCCCTGTATCAATATCCTCGGCATTTGCAACGCCTTCGTGAAGAGCGTATGCGGCCTCATTTATCATCGGCATCAGGATTCTATTGATAATAAATCCGGGTGAATCTTTTGACATCACTTTTATCTTTTCAAGTTTACCCACCAATTCAGACACGACTTTATATGTTTCATCGCTCGTCTGTGGGCCGCGGATCACCTCAACACATTGCATAATCGGAACCGGGTTCATGAAATGCATTCCAATCACCTTATCTTCACGCCCCGTCACAGCTCCGATCTCCGCAATGGAGATGGACGATGTATTCGTGGCAAGAATTGCATCTTTCTTTGCGACACTATCCAGTTTAATGAATATTTCGTGCTTTAGGTTGATGTTTTCCGGAACCGCCTCAATTACAACATCCGCCTCTTTCATGTCATTCAAATCTGTTGATGTCTTGATATTTGATATTGCCGAATCATGCAGATCTTTGGTGAGCTTCTGTTTTTCGACCAGCTTTGCCAATGATTTTTTTATTACATTGAAACCTTTATCAACAAACTCCTGCTTAACGTCATTCATTATTACTTTATAACCAGCAACCGCAAAGACCTGCGCAATGCCATTGCCCATTTGTCCTGCGCCGACCACACCGACTGTTTTGACTCGCATACTATCACCTCGTGTCTCGTCATCCCCACGAAAGTGGGGACCTAGTGAATTCACTGGATCCCCGCGTCCGCGGGGATGACAGCCTACATCTGCTCCACTATCAACGCCGTCGCTTCTCCTCCGCCGTTGCACAATGTTGCCAATCCCCTCTTCGCCTTGCGATCTTTCATTGCGTATAGAAGTGTTGTCAGAATTCTTGCACCCGAACAGCCTATCGGGTGACCGATTGCAACCGCGCCACCGTTCACGTTAACCTTGTTTACATCCAGCTTCAGATCTTTTACCACAGCCAAGCTTTGGACCGAGAATGCCTCGTTCGCCTCAAACAGATCGATATCTTGAACCTTGAGCCCCGCCCTTTTGACTACTTTTTTAATCGCCTCAATCGGTGCGGTTGTGAACCATTCAGGCTCCTGCGAGAATCCCGCGTGTGCAACAATTCTTGCGAGCGGTTTCAAGCCCAGCTCTTTTGCCTTATCCTCAGACATGATCACGAGCGCCGCCGCGCCATCGCTGATAGAAGAAGCGTTTGCGGCCGTCACGGTTCCGTCTTTTTCAAAAGCAGGCCTCAATGTCGGAATTTTATCAAACTTGACCCGTCCCGGTTCTTCATCCTTATCAAAAATAACCGGATCGCCCCTTTTCTGAGGGATTTGAACCGGTATTATTTCATCTTTAAACTTTCCGTTCTCCTGAGCCGCAATTGCCTTTTTGTAACTGTTTGTCGCAAAATCATCCTGCTCCTTGCGAGAGATCCCAAATTTTTTCGCACACATCTCCGCGCAACTCCCCATATGCTTATCATTATAGACGTCCCAAAGACCGTCAACAACCATACTGTCTATGATCTTTCCGTCCCCCATTTTATATCCGAATCTGGCTTTTGGAAGGACGTATGGCGAATTTGTCATCGACTCCATTCCGCCGGCAACGACAATATCACACTCGCCCGATTTGATGTATTGATCGGCAAGCATCACCGCCTTCAGGCCCGACGAGCAGACCTTGCTGACCGTTAACGCACCGACACTCTTTGGAAGGCCTGCTGAAATCAGTGCCTGTCTTGTGGGCGACTGGCCAA
The DNA here is from genome assembly GCA_964612405.1 of uncultured Pseudomonadota bacterium. GTDB lineage: Bacteria > UBA10199 > UBA10199 > 1-14-0-20-49-13 > CAZTCA01. The sequence goes on along the minus strand of CAZTCA010000068.1, from coordinate 309 downwards.
GCCCTGCCGTGAGCACGCAACCCATTATGACTTCTTCAACTTGATCCGGTTTAATTCCGGCGCGTTCAATCGCGGCTTTAATTACATGCCCGCCGAGATCGGTAACCTTGAACGGAGTGAGCGACCCCTGAAAACTCCCTATCGGAGTTCTGACGGCACTTACAATGACTGATTTTTTCATTATTTCCCCCTACTTGTGGTCTATAATCCGCTGAATCCCTTAATAATATTGGCTAGATTTGTAAAGCTAAACCTCTGGAAAAATCTTTGTTCATGTCATTGCGAGAAGCCTTGCGACGAAGCAATCTA
>CAZTCA010000067.1:0-9132 GCA_964612405.1 uncultured Pseudomonadota bacterium | reverse complement strand
AATATAAAAGTCGGTGATCGCGTCTCGGCTGAAACACACATTCCCTGCCACAACTGCAAGCAGTGCAAAACAAATAACATGCATATCTGCAACAATCTCAAAATTCTTGGGTTGGATGTTGACGGTTGTTTTGCGGAATTCGTGGCTGTTCCGGAAATTTGTTGTATCAAACAGAGTTCTAATCTTCCGATTGAGGCATGCAGTGTATTGGAACCGTTCGGAAACGCTGTGCACGCCGTCTCGGAGAGCAATGTAAAAAATAAGACAGTTGCAATATTTGGGGATGGGCCGACCGGCCTTCTCGCAGTTCTGGTCGCAAAGGCATATGGGGCATCAAAGGTGTTTGCCATCGGCGCGCAGGATTACAGGTTAGAATTATTCAAAAAGATGCAACCCGACTATACGTTTGATGCCAGAAAAGTTGATCCGGTATCCAAAATCATGGAATTGACAAATAATGAGGGTGTAGATGTTGTGTTGGAAATGAGCGGATCCGAAAAGGCAATTCATGCAGGATTCAAGGTCGTCAGCCCCGGCGGAACTTTTTCTTTCTTTGGAATTCCCTCAAAAAATATAGAACTCGATGTGGCGGATGAGATCATCTTCAAGGGGATAAAGATCAATGCAATTGTAGGCAGGAGAATGTTTAAAACGTGGAACGAAATGGCAGAGCTTCTGAATTCAGACAGTGTTGACATCTCTTCTGTTATCACACACAAATTCCGGCTCGAAGAGATTGATGAAGCAATGAAACTTTTAGAGCATGACAACATCCGCGCAGGTAAAATAGTTTTAATACCGTGACTTCCTTTTTTGGGGACGTTTTTTGGGGACGTTTCCCTGTTTTTGGGAAACGTCCCCAAAAAACGTCCCCAAAAAAAGGAGGAAATATGTACAACAAACTAAAACCCATTCTGGAAAATGAACTGAAAGGGATTAAAGAGGCTGGGCTATGGAAAGAAGAGTGGCCAATCCTCTCCCAACAGGCGGCGGATATCAAGATTGAGCAGGGTTCGGTTATCAACTTCTGTGCAAATAACTATCTTGGTCTTGCAAATAACAAAGAACTGATCGAGGCCGGCAAGAAGGCGTTGGATAAATACGGTTATGGAATGGCATCAGTCAGATTCATCTGCGGTACGGGTGATGTTCACGCAGAACTTGAGAAGACCGTTTCAAAATTCTTTGGCACCGATGACACGATCCTTTACTCATCCTGCTTTGATGCAAACGGCGGGCTATTTGAAACACTCCTCACTGCAGATGACGCAATAATTTCAGACCAGTTAAACCACGCATCTATCATCGACGGCGTTCGCCTCTGCAAGGCAAAACGCTTCCGCTATATGAACTCCGACATGAACGATCTGGAAAAGCAACTCAAGGATGCCGATGCTCAAGGGGCGAGGCTAAAGATGATTGCAACCGACGGCGTCTTTTCAATGGATGGATATATTGCAAAGCTGGATCAGATTTGTGATCTTGCAGATAAATATAACGCAATCGTAATGGTCGATGATTCGCACGCAACCGGTTTTATCGGCAAGACCGGCCGCGGGACACCGGAACACTGCGGAGTCATGAAGCGTATTGATGTTATTACATCAACGCTCGGCAAGGCGCTTGGCGGAGCATCCGGCGGATTCACAACCGGCCGCAAAGAGATTGTTGATCTCTTGAGACAACGCTCACGTCCGTATCTTTTCTCAAACACGCTGGCGCCTGTCATCACCGCGGTCTCGATTGAAGTTTTTAATATGCTCTCCAAAACAACCACCCTTCGCGACACGTTGGAAGAAAACACAAAATATTTCAGGACCGAGATGGCAAAGACCGGCTTTGAGATCAGAGAAGGTGTCCACCCCATCGTTCCGATCATGTTTGGTGATGCAAAACTCGCGGCAGACGTTGCACGAGATATGCTGACCGAGGGAATCTATGTAAAAGGCTTCTCATATCCGGTTGTACCTAAAGGTGCAGCGCGCATCAGGACACAGATTTCTGCCGCGCACACAAAAACACACCTGGATAAGGCAATCGCCGCATTCACAAAGGTCGGCAAAAAGCACGGAGTGATTAAATGAAATCTGTAGAGACAAAGGTTAACAGATTAGTTATTGCAAAACTGGATCCGGGAGAGGATCTGCTTGAAGCTCTTGAGGAATGCGTCAAGAAACATAACATCAGACATGGTTTTATAAGCCTGATTGGCGGAGTCGACAAAATCACCTACGGCGTCTATTCAAAAGAGGAGAAGAAATATTATAACCACGAAAAAGAGGGATTTCACGAACTTCTTGGAGTGGGAAACGTCAGTCATAAGGACAACGGCGAACTCTTTATCCACCTGCACTTTTACATCAATAATAACAAAAATGAAGTCTCCGGCGGGCATCTGGTTAAAGGTACGCGCGTATATCCGCTGGCTGAGGTCTTTATTCAAGAGACTGAATATCCGATCACGCGCTCACACGAAGAATCGACAAATATGTGGCCGTTTAATTTGAAGTAGGTTTGGGGGGTTTGCTCTTTTGCTTTTTTAATGCCGCTAAATCGTCTTTATACTTTTTGATAAGTTCTTGCAATTCGGTCTCTTTAATTGTTGAGGCGGTTTCCAATATCCTGCCCAGCCTATCATGATATTCTTTATTATCCGGATTGTTTTTGCCGTAATCCATGGCAACGCGAAATACCGGAAGAAGTTCCTGTCTAATATCTTTAACATCCATTCCCTTATCTGTACTTAACGCCAAAAGTACGTTTTCAACCGCAAGCTCTGTAATCTCTAACATGTTGTTCAGCGTCTCTCTCAATGGCGGAGATTCATAGCAGTTCCTGTTTTTGAGGGCCTCTATCATCCCGCGTTTCGTATCTGCCCTTCTCCCTTCATCGTTTACCGGGAACCCTTTGAGGGCGTTTCTAAAATATGTAAGTGCATCATCATACTTCCCCAAGCGGGCCGCTATCCATCCTCTTGCCTTGTCCACATGCCCGGGCCTTTGTTCCAGAGGAAAACCCTTCGACCCTTTATCCTTTCCATCTAACACATCCAGATAATGAACGGCCTTGTTATAACTTAATATTGAATCTGGATTCTGGCGTAGGTTCTCCCTATTGGATTTAGTCATGCACTCTTCATAACTATCAGCCATAATTTTTGTTCTGTTTTCATCTTGAGCCCTGCCGGTTAAGTAATAGACACGATATATTGTCCAGACCAGATCCTTCTTCCATCTGGAGCCACGAATATGCTTATAGGCATCTAGCGCTACTTCTTCGACCTTATTATCCATTAAAGTTTGAAGTGCTGTTTCTGAATGGCTTCCTTCGAGCTCTTCATAAGCCATCTCGCACGCCGACCACAGATATATTCGCGCAATCTCTGTCACTTCTGAATCAGCTGTATTACCTATCGTCTTTATCTGCGACCATATCTCCTTTGCCTTATCGAGAGATCTCTTATATTTCTTCAGTCCCTTCCCGCGATAATATTCATCCCATGCAAGATTGAGCAAAACCTCCACATATTTTGGAAATCTCCGGACCGTAGTTAGCAAAATGGCTTCTGCACTATCCAAATAGCGCTCCCACACATCCTGTGACCCCAATTTATAATCTATAATATGTTCACCAAGCTCTGAAAGCGCAATGCCATATTCCGTCGCAACCTCTTTTGGAGAATTCTCTGACCCAAACAATTCGTAAGATCTTTTCAATAGACCCAGCGCTTCATAATATTTTTTCGTAGATTTTCTATCTTTATCGTCAGTCCCTTCAATGTTTGGCGCAACCCTTAAGACTGCACGGCCCTTCTGAAAGATTAAATCTCTATCCTCACCAAAGACTTTCAGGCCGATTGATGCAATCTTTTCCGCGACAATAAAGAGCTTTGTTGCCTCTCTTGGATTTTCTTCAAGATAGTCGCCTCTTTCCACCAACGCATTCACCATTCTTAAAAGCGGTTCCTTCTCCTTCATTCTTTTGCTTATAACCTTAACTGCTTCCGGACTATTCATGAGCTCCAAGAGCTTTCCTGTGAGCAAATCAAACCGTTCCATATCCCCATTTTTATATGTTAACATCACTCCGCTATAAAATGCTCCGGCCGTGTCAGAAATGGTGAGCGGATAATCGGGTATCGATTTCTTAAGTTCAGCCAAAAGCCTCTTGGTGTCGATTTCAGATAACAGATCTAGAAAATAGTCTTGAGACGCTTTGCAATTTTTTCCGTCACATTCAATTAACAACAAAGCAATTGACATGAGAACTTTGTCCTTGTGCGTCTCCTCATGACGATACATCTCTACCCTCTGTTTTGCGTCCCAGAAATCGGTAAACGCCTCCGGAAGCATCGAAAGCTTTGAATAACACCACCCCTCGAATATCAATGCATCCAGATATTCTTCCGGGGAGTTTTCAAAATACTCAATCACATTTCCAATATGGAGCAGGGCATTTATATAAGCCTTTTCTTCAAAGTAGTGTGCGGCAAGTCTTAAATGATCTTCGTTGGGAACAATTTCAGGAGGCGTTACCAGATATATAGCTTCTGCAATATCAAATCTTTTCAAATCAAGTGCGTCGGCACCTCCGAACGTGCAATGATATCCCAAATCATGAGTATAACTGGAATCGATTGAATGGCCGTAGAAACAGTTGAGCCAGTGAGTAAAAAGAACTCCCAGATCCTTTTTGCCTTTGTTCTGATCTACTTTTAGGGCATGACTAGCCTGACAAATATTTTCAAGTGATTCAAAGATCAATTTCCTTCCTTCTGAAGCTGTGTATGAATTCCACGTTACACCGTTGGCATCTTTTATTCTGTGTGGATTCCACACTATATCGTGAGCCTTTTTTATGTAGAACTCGGCACCCCTATCCTCAAAACAGTCAGGATTATAAGAGGTGGCGTTCTCACAGCTTGGCGGAAAATTTTTGCAGATCTCCTCATCCGGAATAGGGGTATCCAGAAGGGCCATGTCGATACTGGCCCACATCTTCCATTTGGCCAATTCAACCAGGTAGGACAAATATTGTGTTATATCGGGCACACCCATCTGATATTATAATTATACGGCGTCTTATAAAATTGCAACGATTAATACATTTGGACTTTTGAGTGGTCTTCGGTAGGCAAAATCATGAATGTCTGAGAGGCGGCAAAACCAGGCGCGGCAAGGTTTACAGCGGTTCCATATAACAAGGCCCCTATAAAAAGTGCTGCCCCCACAGCATCTACGCTATCTCTCACTATAGTCTCTTTCATGTCTGTCGGTACAGGGCCTTCAACTAGCACCGGCGGCGGAGTTGGAGGGTTTCTACGGTTTGGGAGCGCGCCTCGGCATCATATAGTGCGCCACAATCCTGCCCCGTAAAATGATTATAACATCTAGAAGTGGAATTTTGAGTACTCTCACACGCCATGAAGCGCATGTTATACACCTTTTGCTTATACGTCAAGTTTCCTTGGTAACTACTTTTTCTTGGGTTTTATTTTTGGGGGGATCTTAAAACTGATTCCGCCATTGAACAGGAGGTCAAAGTCCTTTTCATTGGCACCACCGGGCTTGTTCGTTGTGTGGAACATATTCCTGATCTCAAAACGCAGGGCAAGCCACGGAAGTGCATATATCTTCATCCCGCCCCCCAACACGCCGAGCGGCTCAAAAGATGAATTGATATTTATAGTCCCGGCTCCCAGCATCAGGTACAGATCGCTTTCAATTGTGTGCTTCTTGATTCTAAAAGAGGCGGGAAGATTTGCCAAAAATACTCCATCAATTATATAAACATTGTCATTATTAAAAAATCCGGCGGTGTTGTAGAATCTGTTCTCCGTGTAGTCCGCCTTTGAATAGATGAAATCGATACCAAATCCGAAATGCTTCGTGAAATGAACCGCATATTCGATACCCGCCTGCCAAGAGTTCTCAAAACTGTCACCGTGATATGGACCGCCGAAGAGATATATTTCATTATATGTAGTCCAGGCACTTCTCTCAGAATAACTGAGAGGGTCCGATCCCTTTTCGGGGATACCCCCCTCATCAGCATATGCAGTTGAGACAAGCCCAAGAATAATAAAGATAAATAATGCCTTTTTAAACATATTCCCCTCTCTTTCTATAACTAATTGTAATCACTGGTATATTATTGGAGCCGTAAAAGCAATAAAAAATTAAAGCAACTTTCACATTCCCCTTGACGATAATACCATATGGGGGTATACTGTATGACAGAAAGGGGAGAAAACGTTATGACAGAAAAAGAGAACAAGGCTTCAAAGGTAATGAGACTCAAAAGGATTGAGGGCCAGATCCGCGGGATCCAGCAGATGATTGAAGATGACAAATACTGCATCGATATCATCAATCAGATCACTGCGGCCAAGAAGGCCCTGGAGCAGGTCGCCCTTCTTGTGATGAAGGGGCACATGCAGAGCTGTGTCACGGATGCAATCAGATCCAAAAAGGGGGATGATTTAATCGATGAACTCATTGGCTCGGTAGATAAATTTATAAGGTAATTTATGATAAAGAGATTTTTCATAATTCTGCTTTTTACGGCCCTTCCTCTCACGGCATTGGCAGAAAACTATACACTGAAAGATCTCACGGAAGAAGCCGTTAAAAACAATCCCGCTATCAGAGCCGCATATGAAGATGTAAAGGCGGCCAAGGCAAAAATTATTCAGGCATACCACCGGACAACCCGGAAATAGGTGTGAAATTTGAGAAGGTTCCAATCGATACAATCAATGTTGAAGATGCGAACTCAATTAATTACGGGATAAAACAGACGATCCCCTTCCCTTCCAAACTGATAACCGAAGGCGCATCGGCAAAGAGGGAGGCGAAGGCCGCCGCTAATACAGCCGATCAGACAAAACTTGTCACCCTCTCAAATCTTAAAAAAACATATTTTGAGATCCTGCTCGTAGACAGGATGATTGAAATAGAAGAAAAAAATCAGGCGCTCTTCAATAAATATAAAGGCATAGCAGAAACAAGATACGCCACGGGTAAATCAACATTTAATGACCCGATCAAGGCCTCGCTCAAGGCCTCCTCTTTTGAAACAAAACTTTCTGATCTGAAACAAAAAAAGGAGAGCTTGGTGGCAATGCTCGGCTATTTTTTGGGTAGGGACATACCAAGAGATTCTACATTTACCCGAGAACAGAAAAGCAATTTTAAATACGATCTGGCGGAATTCCAATCGATAGCAATGAAAAATCAGCCGATGATCCTCTCTTCACAAAATAGAAGAGACGCATCCAAAAAACAGCTCTCACTTTCAAGACAGCAATACATTCCGGATTTGATGACGGAGTTTCAATATAACCAGAGAGATAGTCAACAGGACGCGTGGAGTGCGTCATTTGGGGTGAGTCTTCCGTTGTGGTTCTTCGGTAATCAGCAGGCAAAGACAAGAGAAGCTCGTTCAAAATATAATGCGGCGGTTGAAACATATAATGATACAACAAATATGGTCGCTTCAAAGGTGATTGATACATTTGAAAGGATCAAATCCAGTGAAAGGATTATGAAGATATATGAAGAGACAATACTCCCAAAGGCCAAAGCAGATGTAAGGTCGGCTGAGACCTCGTATCTGACCGGTAAACTGGATTTTCTGAATTTGGCCGAGAGCACAACGATGTGGAAGGAATATGAAATAGATTATTATCAGGCATATACCAATTATGAAAATGCTATAGCAGACGCTGAAGTTTTGACTGGTACGTTTGTGCGTTAGTTCGTTGGCAAGATAGTTTATAAACAAGGAGCACATAATGAAGCTTAAAATCATTATTATAACAGTGGTTGTCCTGATTATCGGATCAATTGGACTCGGCGCCGCATATTGGTATTTTTCAAACCACAATACTAACGCACCAACGCACCAACGCACAGCTTTATCATTGCCCAATGCACCCGAACTACATCTCTGACAAGCCCGGTGAATGTCCGATATGTGGGATGACGCTGGTGCCCATAGAAGAACAGAAACATGAAACAGGAAACATGAAACATGAAGATCAAAAACCTAAAGGCAGAACATCTATAACCATATCCTCTGAACGCCAACAGATGATTGGTGTGAAGACAACTCCAATTGCCAAAATCAATGCAGTTAAAACAATTAGAACTGTTGGCATGGTCGCATACGACCCGGAACTCGCAATCGCTGAACGAGAATATATCGAAGCAGTAAAGATTGGCGACACATCTCTTGTCAATGCCGCACGTGATAGACTAACGCTCCTTGGATTATCAAGAGATCAGATCAAGGCTTTAAGAAAAGTTGAAACAAATCTTTATCTGCCCAAATCAAAAGAATCTGTTTGGGTATATCCTGTAATATATGAAAGCGATCTTTCTTATGTATCGGTAGGTCAGACTGTGGAAATATCTGCTTCAAATATTCCGGCAGGAAAACTTTTCGGAACAATCAGAGCTATCGATCCCGTGTTAAATGAAATGACAAGATCGGCACGTGTGAGAGTGGAGATTAAAAATAAGGATAATTTATTGAAGCCCAACGTTTTTGTTGATGCCTTAATTAGAGTAGAGCTTGGTGAAAATCTCGTAATTCCAAAATCGGCCATCATAAATACAGGCGAAATTAAAGTTACTTTTCTCTCTCACGATGGTGGACACCTTGAACCAAGAGAAATTGTAGTCGGTGCTGAACTGGACAACGAATATATTGTAAAATCTGGAATTAGCGAAGGTGATGTTGTGGTCACTTCGGCAAATTTTTTAATCGATTCTGAAAGTCAGCTGAGGTCAGCAATAGATAAAATGGTTGGAGGGCATCAACATTAAGGGATCTTTATGATTAACAATATCATCGCATTCTGTGCGAAAAATAGATTCTTAGTCCTCCTCTTTGTGGGGGTCTCTCTTGCCTGGGGTGCATATTCCTTGAAGAATATCCCGCTTGATGCAATCCCCGATCTTTCTGATACGCAAGTTATAGTTTTAACCGAATGGTCCGGAAGATCTCCGGATTTGGTCGAAGATCAGATTACCTACCCCATTGTCTCTTCAATGATTGCAGCGCCAAAAGTTAAAGTTGCGCGTGGCTATTCATTCCTTGGTCTCTCGTTCGTATACATCATCTTTG
>CAZTCA010000066.1:2034-9361 GCA_964612405.1 uncultured Pseudomonadota bacterium | reverse complement strand
TGCCACTCGCCTTTGCAAAACCCGTAATACCGGCTGCGGTGGCGCGGGTTTTGATGTCGGATTCTGTCTCGAAATTTTCTATAGATTTTTAGATTGATTGTGCCTATGGGTGTTCAAGTGGAGTGATTGGTCGACAGTTCGAATCATATTTCTTAATAAAATAAGTTCGAATGTCGTTCCAGACACACCGCATTAGGGACTCTTAGCGAACCTCTTGGGTGAGCCTAGAGCCCCTTATGTCCTGAGCGAGGCACCGAAGGCGCGGAGTCGAAGGATCTCATTCACGAATCAACTATGGATAAATTCTTTAATCCAAAAAGTGTAGCAGTCTTCGGAGTCTCCGAATCTCCAAAGAATATGGCGAAGAATATCGTCGAAAATCTTCTGGAGTTCGGTTTCAAGGGGATCATCTATCAAATCGGAAGACATCCGGGCGCCTTCTTCAGCAGAAAAATTTATACATCAATAAACGAAATAGACGATCCGATTGATCTCGCCATAATTCTGACACCCGCCTCAACTGTCCCGAAGATAATGGAAGAATGCGGCAAAAAGGGAATTAAACATATTGTCATCGAGTCTGCGGGATTTAATGAATATGGTGAAGAAGGCGCACTCCTTGCAAAAAGCATTATAAAAATAGCGGATAAATACGGGATAAGGTTTATCGGCCCCAACTGCATTGGGACCATAGGTCTTGGCAGTGGGCTTGCCTCACCTTTTGTTTTCATCAAAAACATTTTCAAACTGGGCGGCGTCTCAATAATATCCCAAAGTGGCGGAGTCGGTTTCAGCTATTTGACAATGCTCGCCAGTGAAGAGATTGGAGTTTCAAAGTTTGCAAGTATAGGGAACAAGCTAAATGTAGATGAAAATGACCTGCTTGAATATCTAATCAGCGATGATGAAACAGATATAATATGCATGTACCTTGAAGGAATCAAAAACGGTCGTAGGCTGATGGAGATAGCTCAGCACTCAAAAAAACCGATACTCATTCAAAAGGCAAATATAGGCACATTTGCAAGTTCAATCGCAAAGTCGCACACGGCTTCGCTCTCTAGCGATAATTCGGTCGTATCGAGCGCCTTCAAGCAGTCCGGTATTATCAGAATTGCAGACAGGGAGACATTAATCAATGCCCTGAAGTCGCTTCAGCTTCCGGAAATGAGAGGAAACCGCCTGGCAATTTTGTCGCGTACCGGCGGACACGCCACGATAGCGGCTGACGTTAGTGAAATTGAAGGATTTGAATTGTCGTCTTTGAGCAGAAGTTTTTTAAGCAGCATCGAAAAACATTTCAGGGCAAATGTTATCAAACTCACCAACCCGCTTGATCTTGGAGATCTTTTCGATTTTGATGTTTATCTGCAGATAATTGAAAAGACACTCAAACAGAAAAATGTGGATGGTGTTGTTTTCATGCAGGAGTATATATCTGAAACCGAAGGACAGCAGACAAGAACGCTTCTCAAAAAGGTATCAAAGCTGTCAAAGAAATATGACAAGCCTGTCGGGGTTTGTGTTGCTACAGATGCCGACGAGTTCCATAAGATAAGCAAAGAAGTTGATTTCCCTATATTTGAAGTCCCCTCCGCCGTAATTCGCGCTTTGGCAATTTCCCGCGATTATTATAATGGTGAAAAGCGGGCCCATAGATCAATTAAGTCGTCTGGGCCGGTTTCAAACAAAAAAGAGGCGGCAAAGATCATTCAATCCTGCAAGAAGTTGAAACGCGATCCCCTCATCAAAGAAGGGATGGATATATTTTCCGCATATGGAATCCCTGTCGTAAAAACAGCATGGGTAAAAAATGAGGTGGAGGCGGTGAAAGCAGCAAAAAAAGTTGGTTACCCTGTTGCAATGAAGATTGTCTCAAGGGAAATTTCTCACAAGACAGATTTTGGCGGTGTTAAAATAAATATCAAAAATGAATCACATCTCATCGAGGAATATCGAGAAATGATGCGCACGGTAAAGAAGAAAGCGCCAAAGGCAAAGATAGAGGGAGTGGTCATTCAGCCCATGCTCAAAAAAGGCTGGGAGATGATCTTGGGAGCAAAACAGGATCCAACATTTGGTCCGGTTGTTCTGGCCGGCCTCGGCGGTATCTTTGTAGAGGTATTCAAGGATTCAGCAATCAGGGTTGCCCCTTTTGACAAAGAAGAGGTTGGCAAGATGCTCAGCGAACTAAAGGGCTATAAAATTCTTGAAGGCATCAGAGGTCAAAAGCCGTTTGATATTGCCTCCATCGAAGATACGATCATAAAACTTCAAAGGCTGATCGTTGATTTCCCTGAAATTAAAGAGATAGACATTAATCCATTCTACGCACTGAACAAAGGTATGGGCGGATTTGCGCTGGATGCCAGAATAATTCTTGGCTAATTTTGCTCTGTCCTCTTTCCGAAAAATCTCAACACCAGATAAAATATAAAAACTGATATGCCTATGGATAGAAATGGTGAAAACCCGAATGTAGTCGGTATGTCCCCTACTATCATGCCGACGACCGCCGCCAAAATTGCATAAGGCATCTGTGTCTTGACGTGATCGATGTGATCACAGGCCGAGGTCATTGAACTCAAGACTGTGGTATCTGAAATCGGAGAACAGTGATCTCCAAAAACCGCGCCCGCAAGAACACTGCTGACCGTTCCATAAAGTAGAAGTACCGAAACACTGTCCGCCATCTGGCCGGCTTGTGATAATGCCCACGCCAGCGGAATCACGAGAGGCATAATAATTGCCATCGTCCCCCAGCTGGTGCCGGTCGCAAAGCTTACAACAGCGGCAATAATAAATGTCAGCACGGGCAGAAAATGATATGGGAGCGAATTGCCTAAAAGTCCTACAATATATTCAGCGGTCTTGAGCTCTTTTGTGACCGCGCCTATCGACCAGGCAAGGACAAGTATCACCATTGCAAGGAGCATCGATTTTGCGCCCTGAAACCATGCATCCATGACCTGTGTTAATGTTAAAATACGTTGAACAAGGGAGAGAATTACCCCAACCGCACATCCGGTAATCGACGCCCAGAAGAGAGCCTCATAGGAAGAGGAATTGGCGAGAATATTTTTTATACTAAAATCCGTTCCTCCTTCGGCGATAATTCCGCCCCTTCCGGTGACATAAAGACCAACGCCGGTCATCACCATCACAACAATAATTGGGATCAGCCCGTTGAGCGAACGTTGCGGAACTCCCTCAATTGCCGTGACGGCACTCAGGTCTGTCAGATCGGCCGCAGGAGATGCTCCGTCTCTGATTACCTTTCCGGTTGTCCGCGCCCTCACCTCGGCCCTATGCATCGGTCCGATATCTCTTCTCATCACAGCAACCATAAAAACCAGAATAAGCGCGAGAATAGGATAAAACCTGTAAGGTATAGAGGCAAAAAATACATAAAACGGATCCAGACCAAAGCCGGTCCCCTTCAACGCATCACCGATCAGGCCCAACTCAAATCCGATCCATGTTGAGAATGTAAGGCAGACCACCGGCGCCGCGGTTGAATCGACAATATATGCAAGCTTCTCTCTTGATACGTTAAATTTGTCGGTGATCGGCCGCATCGTATTGCCGACAATCAGACTGTTGGCATAATCGTCGAAGAAGATAATAATTCCCAAAAACCATGTGATGACCTGCACCAACCTGGGAGACTTCGCAAATCTTGTTACAAGGCTCACTATTCCCAACGTCCCACCGTTTTTGGATATTATCCCAATCATCCCACCAAGCATCATACTGAAAATAATGATAGAAGCATGGTCCGGATCTGCAAGTGCAGGCTTGATGTAGTGATCGAGCAGTTTTAGAAATGATGTGACAAGGTTGAAGTCATAAACTATAAAGGCGCCTGACCAAACGCCGACAAACAGCGAGAATATTACTTGTCGTGTAACAAGGGCCAGGAAAATTGCGACAAATGGCGGGACAAGTGAGAGCACGCCTGGTTCCATATTCCGCCTATACAACAACTGCTTCCATTTAGGCAACGAATTTGTTATATTGCGGCCCTATGTGGCCATTCAAAAAGAAGAGAAAGAAATCGAAATTGAAACGGATTTGGAAGTGGCTCAAATTCTTCCTGATTGTCGGTCTGATCTCTGCCCTGTTTGGAACGTGGTATATCCACCATCTGACACGATCCATTGAAAACCGTTTTGAGAGATCAATTAAATGGAAGGTCCCGTCCCGCGTACTTTCCGATGCGGAATATCTCTATCCCGGTTTTAACATCAAAAACAGGGACATCACATCAAAATTTGATCGGCTTGGTTACCGTAACATGGGAGATAAGATCAAGGGCCCCGGCGATTTTGCTTTTAATAAGTCAAAAATCTACGTCTACCTCCATGATTTTGATTACCCCGGAGAACAGTTCACCGGCTTTCCAATTAGCATCGAACTTTCTGAAAATACAATCACGAAGATTTCGAATTTGAAAACCGGCGAAGAGTTGGCAACGGTGCGCCTCGAACCGGAACTTATTGCACCGGTCTTCTCGGAAGAGATGGAGGATAGGACACTTGTGACGCTGGATGAAGTCCCGGAGTATCTGATTGAAGCAATCGTTTTGATCGAAGATGAGCGATTTTTTAAACATAGCGGGATTGATCCGATCGGCATTGCAAGAGCCGCTGTCAAAAATCTTATCGCAATGAGGATTGTTCAGGGAGGATCGACTCTCACTCAACAGTTGGTAAAGAATTATTTTCTCTATCATAAAAAATCTTTCACAAGAAAAATTAAAGAAGCCATTCTGGCCATTATACTTGAGAAGAGACATACAAAAGGTGAAATACTTTCTGCCTATTTAAATGAGATCTATCTGGGGCAACGCGGTCATTCAAGCGTTATGGGTGTTGGTGAAGCCGCAAAACTCTATTTTGCAAAAAATATTAATCAACTATCGCTGGGTGAATGCGCTCTTCTTGCAGGACTCATCAAATCGCCAAATGCATATTCCCCGTTTAACAATAAAGAAAAGGCAATCGTAAGGCGCGATTTTGTTCTAGATAGAATGTATTATGAAGAATTGATTGATGCCGGAGAGCTGGCAAGGGCAAAGGACGAAGAGATTGTAACGCCGAACAGGCCCACAAAGATTGTCAAAGCGCCCTATTTCATAGACTTTGTTAAACAACAGATCAGCGCCCTTTACCCCGCAGATGTTTTGGGGAGTGAGGGTTTGAAAATCTTTACAACGATAGATATGACGGCGCAGTTAATGGCTGAAAAGGCGATGGCTGAAGGGCTTGAGAGGTTGGAAAAACTCTACGGCTCTACACTGCCCAAAGACCATGAAGAGCCACTGCAGGCGGCGCTCTTGACTATACAGCCGCAAACCGGCTATATTCGCGCACTTGTAGGCGGACGCGATTTTCAATACAGTCAATTTAATCATATTACTCAGGCACACAGGCAGCCCGGCTCAACATTTAAACCATTTGTGTATCTGACGGCATTTGACCCAAAACGAAGTGATGTATTGCTCACTCCGACTTCTTTCATTGAAGATACCTCTTTTACTATCGAATCCGGAGACGAAGAATGGACGCCGGTCAATTATGATGAAGAGGAGCACGGTAGAATTACATTAAGGCAGGCACTACAAAAGAGCTACAATATTGCCACGGCAAAACTTGGCATTGAGGTCGGACTCGACAACGTAGTTGATACGGCTAGAGACGCGGGGATTGAAAGTAATCTATCCGCTGTTCCAAGCCTTGCGCTGGGGGCGTTTGAAGTGACACCTCTCGAACTTGCCGGGGCCTACACAATATTCCCCAACGACGGAATAAGGGCAGAGCCGATATCGATAATCAACATTATAGACAATGAGGGGAATGTGCTGGAAAAGCGTTCTATTCAAATGAAACGCGCATTTAGGTCCGGGCCGATATATCTGACCACAAATGTCATGAAGGGCGTGTTGGATAACGGAACGGCGACGGCATCCAGGATTTGGGGTTTTAAAGGGATCGCGGCCGGAAAGACCGGGACAACCAGTGATTATAGAGACGCTTGGTTCGTGGGCTTCACGCCGTCACTCCTCACCCTCACGTGGGTCGGATATGACGATAACGCAATCACAAACATGAGCGGTGCCAGGGCCGCACTGCCAATTTGGACGGAGTTCATGAAATCATATGTCGGCGACTCGACCGAAGATTTTTCTTCCCCTAAAGATATTATTCTTGTAAAGATTGACCCCGAATCCGGACAAATTGCCACCAAGAATTGTCCGGAGACAGAGTTTCAACCATTTATTGAAGGGGCAGAACCGGGAGCACCATGCGAGCTACATCCAGCACTAGGCGGATTCAAGGGAGTCTTTGGAGATTAGCAAAAGTTGGCGGACTCTTCTGCCTTATTTCTATAGCACTGATCTTATCCGGCTGTGCCAAATCAAAAATCGAAAAAGAGAGAATTCCTGGCAGTAACGTCAGAAAAGAGATTATCAGATCCGAGTCACAGCCTACCGACTCCGAGTCACCAAAGGCCAAGGCGGCAACAAATCTTGTGAATACGGGGCGTCGCCAGCTTGCAAGCGGACAAACATCGAAGGCTCAAGAGACATTTCAAAACGCAATAAATATAGATCCCTCTAACGGAACGGCTTATTATTATCTTGCGAAGACAAGATATGAACTCTCCATGTTTGAAGAGGCGTTGGGCGTATTGGATAAGGCCGAGGAATTACTGCAAAGATCAGATGACTGGGTTGAAGCAATCTCAATGTTGAGAGAGATGATTCAAGAAAATTTAGTCGATTAATCTTTTTTCCGGAAATGCGGGATCCATCTGGAAACTTGCGCTTTATATTTTTTATACTCATCCCCGTAGCGATCTTCCAGCGCCGGCTCTTCGTACGCAATGATCCAGAAGTGGACACACAGGGTTAAAATAATTCCATAAAAAAGAAGAGGAACCGATTTTAAAAATATCACCTCGCCCCACAGAACCAGAAGCCACCCGGTCATAAGCGGATTTCTGTTATATTTATAAGGCCCCGCCATAAACATGCCATCGGGCGAATCATAAGGAACCGGGTGACCCTCCCCTGGGATAATCAGGAGATAAGCACACCATACGGCAAATGGCAGACCAAAAAGGATCATGGGAATACCTATAAGCCTGAACCAACCGATGGATAGTGGTGGCGCCAGATAATCAAGCTGGACAGCCACGTATGGCCCGGCAACCAATGCAATAAACAGAAGAATTGTGCCGGTGACTATCGTTTTTAGGGCTAACATTTAGCGTAATTATACCGGTCAGTCTGGCGATTAACAACAACTTTTTAGGCAAACAA
>CAZTCA010000066.1:0-1934 GCA_964612405.1 uncultured Pseudomonadota bacterium | reverse complement strand
ATGAGCATAGTAACAAAAACAGGCGACAAAGGTGAAACGAGTCTCGCATCGGGGGAAAGGGTCTCGAAGGCCCACCTTCGAGTTGAGGCATATGGAACGTTGGATGAACTTGTCAGTTTTCTAGGACTTGCCAAAAGCAGTGCCAAAAACAAGCGCATATCCAAACACATTCAAAAAATTCAGGAGGACCTCTCTTCTCTCGGAACCGAACTCGCAACCATCAGCAAAGAACCGGCAAAGAGACTGACTGAGATGCAGCTTGAATTCATAGACACGCTGGTTGAAGAGTATGAACCGGATATGAGAAGGATAAATGATTTTGTCATCCCCGGCGAATCGGTTCCATCCGCAACTCTTGATATTGCACGCAGTGTCTGCAGAAGATTAGAGAGAAAGATGGCAGACTTGGCGAATTCTGGAAAATTTGATAATGAAGTGGCGCTGAAATACATCAACAGATTATCAGATCTTTTGTTTATCTTCGCAAGGCACTCATGACAAAATTTGTAACCATATTTTCAACGGCCCCAAAAGAAGAAGAGGCAAAAAAAATTGCCAATGTCTTGGTATCAAAAAAAGTTGTCGCATGCGTTAACATAATCCCCGGACTCCGCTCGATTTACCGATGGAAGGGAAAGATTTGTGACGAGCGCGAAGTTATGATGGTTATGAAAACCAAGGACTCGCTGGTTGAGGATGTAAAAAAAGAATTGAAATCACTTCATTCCTACGAATGCCCGGAACTTATTGTCCTGCCTATATCTGACGGCCTCCCCGATTATCTAAGTTGGATAGAAGAGAATACCAACGAACCAACGCACTAACGAACCAACGCACCAGCTATCCTTCCCCAATCAACTTACTCTTCATTAAACTTCCAAGGCTCCAGTGTGTTGCGGCAAAGAGTTTGTGCGCCGTCTCCTCATTTTTCTTTTGGGCCTTATAGGCCTCGCGCAAGATCTCTTCTCTGATTTCTGTGGGATGATATTTTTTTGTCTTAATCTTTTTCTTGATCTTCTCCAGGCTTTTCAAAAACTCTATCATGTCGTCAACAGAATATCCCATTACATAAAGGACCCGGCCTGCGAAGACATCTGCTCCGGCCTCCTCATCGCGTCTCAGCTCAAGAAGTTCATCAAGTGACATTTTATCAAGGTCATCAAGCGACGGAAGTGTTGAAACCATGTGACCCCATTCATGCGCCATGATGCCGGCAATGAGGTCTTCGCTATTTTGATATTTCTCCAGAAAATCTACTCCGACATAGACAACATCATCCTCATCAACACAGGCCACCCTCCCCTTTGCCGCGGCGATCCTCTTGGCCTGTTTCTTTGTCATCCTCTCCAACTTTTTTCTTATCTTCTGGAGCATCCCGCCTTCTGTAAAAAGTGCGGCAAGCTCCGGAGGTATGGAATCCAGATCGACCTCTTCAGGGGCTGGCTCGCCCAAAAGTTTCCTGAATTTCTTCCTGATCTCCGACGAATTGCCGATATGCCCGGCCTGCGCAATCACGCGCGTCATCCACAACGGCGGCAGGCCAACCAGCGGTCCGCCTACTTTCTGAATAGGTCCTTTGCCCATATTTATGATATTACTACGATTATGAATTTTAACGAAAGGAAAAGTTGCTTTATTTATTTATATCGTTGACCAGCCGCATTAAACGGACTAAAAGTTCACCATCCTTATGAAAGCTATTCGCAAATCCAGACCCGGCAAAGGTGTTGAAATCACAGACGTTCCAAAGCCTGTGGCAAAGGACGATCTGGTGCTATGCCGTGTCCTCGCGACCTCAATATGCGGCACAGATGTTCACATCTATAACTGGGACAAATGGGCCGAAAACAGGATCAAGCCACCGATGACATTTGGCCATGAATTCTGCGGAGAGGTTATTGAAGTCGGCCCAAAGGTAAAAAATATAAAAGTCG
>CAZTCA010000065.1:0-9363 GCA_964612405.1 uncultured Pseudomonadota bacterium | reverse complement strand
TCGTGCATGCTGTTGACACCCATGGGGGTTAGGAATAGGCTAATTTGAAACAAAAACTCTTTGACAAGTAGACAATTGGAGGTATACAGCCATGAAGAATACGGTAATATTATATTACCCAGCGGTAGACTTTAAACCATTTTATCCATGCTATTGGGCTCCATTATCGATCTTATCGGTGGCGGCTCCCTTAGTGGCCGAGGGGTTTAAGGTAATATTGCTAGATGGCAATCTTGGCAATAGGGATTCTGACATACATGTAATCAGGGAGAATCTCCCAGACTGCATCTGCTTCGGCATTAGTGCAATGATAGGAGGTGGACAACTTGAGAGAGGGCTTGGAATATCTTCTTTCGTAAAGTCGTTAGGCGGAGATGTGCCTATTGTTTTTGGCGGACCGCTTCCAACGGTAATCCCAGAGACTCTGTTCAAAGACCCGACCGTTGACTATGTCATTCGGGGTCAGGGTGAACACCCGCTTCTTGAGCTCGTCAAGCAGCTTCAGTCTGACCATCCCGAAAAAGAAATTGCTGGCGTTGTCCGTAAGGATTACAGTGAGATCAGTAAACCGGTGATTTACGACAAGGAGATGTTGCCGCCTTATCCTTGGCACCTTTTGGATGTAGAGGGTTATGTAAGGCAGGATCGCTTGCTTGGGAACAGGGTCATGAACTTCATTTCCAGCCAGGGATGTCCACACAGATGTGGATTCTGTAGTGAAGTTTCAAGCTATGGATGTAAATGGAAGGCTTTGTCAGCTGAACGAACTCTGCGTGAAGTGTCTGATCTCGTTAAGAGATACAACCTAGATGGCATTAAGTTTTATGACGCTAATTTCTTTGTGGACAAACAAAGGGTCATAAAATTTTCACAGGGGTTGATTGATAACAAGGTCAACATCAGTTGGGCAGCTTCCGCTCACCCGATGGGCTTGAAGAAGTTAGCTGACGGTCTTGGTCTTGCCAGAAGGTCGGGACTAAAGAGGTTGCTCATAGGAGCAGAATCCGGCTCTCAAGTAGCACTGAATTACATCAACAAGGGGTGCACAACCAAGGACATCATGGAGGTCGCTGAACTTTGTGCTAGACATGATATTTCTTCGGCATTCACCTTCATCGTCGGTATGCCTGGAATTTCTGATGACGTTAACGCAACTTTGGAAATGGCGCTGAAAATGAAAAAACTGAACGGCAACTTCGAGATCAATATTCATTTTTACGCTCCACTGCCGGGAACGCCACTGTATGAGGAAGCAAAAAACTTGGGCTATGCACCCCCGACATCACTCCTTGAATGGTCAAGGTACAACTACTATGCCATTCAGATACCATGGCTCGATAAAAAAGTGGAGAGAGACGTAAGACTATTTGGTGACTTCTACGTTGATTTCCTCTTCCCACCGACGTGGTTCCTAGTGGACCTGGATTCAAGACCATTTGCCAGGGCTGCCTACAGGGTTCTGAGAAATTTGGTTCAACTACGTTGCAAAGTTCATTTCTACAAAGCACCCATGGAAAAGCTTTGGCTCAAAATGACTTTCAACAAGGACATGCTAAAGAGAGGTGATTGACATGAAGAAGATACCGTATCTACGTATCTGTGTGACCGAGCGATGTGGACTCCAGTGTTTTTACTGCCGACCCGGGGGAGAAGCATGCCGAGTTTCCGAGAAAAAGGAAATGAGCCTGCACCAAATCCGGACCTTAGTGGAGTTGATGGCAGCTCACGGCGTCTCCGATTTGAAGATCACCGGCGGTGAGCCCCTTATTCGAAATGATATTCCCAAGATGGTAGAGTTGCTTTCCGCTATCAAAGGCATAAAACGAATCGAGTTGGTAACTAGGTCGCATAAGGTTGGGAAGATCGCTGAGCAACTTAAGTCCAGCGGCTTATCCTGCCTCAATTTCAGCCTGGACAGCTTAGATCCGTTAACCTTCTATCTAGTAACAAGGAACGGCCGCCTTGATCTCCTATTAAAATCTATAAGGCAATGTGCTAACTCTGGCATAGAGCTGAAGTTCAATATGGTGGTCATGAAAGGCATAAACGATCATGAGATACCGAAAATGATCGAATTTGCTGGCAAGTATAAGGCAGTCTTGAAGTTGCTAGACTTGATGAATATGCCGCAGGATTCAAAATTCCTTTCCCAGTACTATATGCCGCTCGATGTCATTGAGAAAGATCTTAGAGAGAAGGCACTCAAGATCAGGGTGGTAACCCCGCCAGGCGGTATAGGAACGCCAATGCCAGTCTTTGAGATGGCAAACGGAGCGGTAGTGATGATCAAGGACGCCAGAAAAGGCACTTGGTACAGTGATACCTGTAAAGGATGTAAGCATTTTCCATGCCAGGACGCCATCATGGCCTTGCGCATTACTTCAGACGGATGTCTGCAACGGTGCCTCCTGAGGAACGACAACCTTGTCGACCTCTTGTCTCTACTAGAAGGAGAAGCTGGACGCGAAGTCATCGATTCAGCAATCAAAACTGTTCTTCAAACATATGAGCAAGCGGTTTTCCACGAGAAAGGGTGGAAAGTCTAATTTGGCAGGGGGCAACTTAAGGAAGTTCCCCCTCCATCTTTATCTGATAACTACCTGTCACCAAGATGGTTAGTGGTTATCAGCTAATGATTTGGCTGAGAGTACATTGAAAACTGAATATGGAGGTATGACATATGAACATTTTAGTGTTGGGCGGAACTTATTTTATAGGAAGAGCACTTGTTGAACTACTGATGCTCAACAAATACTCTATTTCCTTATTGAACCGGGGGTCAAGGAAGACGGCTAATAGTGGAGTGTTGTCAATAACAGCAGATCGTCATGTTTATTCGGAGCTTGAGAATGGATTGCGAGGAAAGAGCTTTGATGTTGTAATCGACCTCTCGGGTTACAATAGGAATGATGTCTCCCTAATTCTTGACTGCCTGAAAGGGAGGATTGGCCAGTACATCTTCTGCAGCAGCATAGCTGTGTGTTCTAAGCCACCGGCGTATTGGCCCATAACGGAGGGACATGAAAAGTGTTCCTCGTTTGGAGAAAGCGAATACGGTTATAACAAATGGCTTGCTGAAGAGTGCCTATTCCAACAATCCCAAAAAAATAGTCTAGCTGTATCCATCGTGAGACCCGTCTATGTTTATGGGCCGTACGACTACAGTAAAAGGTTAGATTACTTTTTTTCGAGAATCTTGGATGGGCTACCGGTAGTTCTTGCTGGTAACGGAGAGAACATTGTCCAGTTCGGTTATGTCTATGACTTGTGTAGGGCGATCATTGCTTTAATCGGCAATAAGTCTGCCTACGGACAAGCATTCAACATAAGCGGACGGGAACTGGTGACAACCAAGCAGTTTGTCACACTTGTTTCTCAAGCGATAGGAAGGGACGTGGATTTGAGGTTTATTGCTGACGACTCAACGCAAACGGATGAACGCTCCACTTTAACGAGTAAGCATCGTTTTGCCGATATAAGCAAGGCAGAGCTGCTCATCGGTATCGTCCCAAACGTGTCGCTAACCGAGGGAATAAAAACAACAGCACAGTGGTACGTAAACCACAGGAGATAACCATGCAGAACGAAAGTAGAGGCGTGTTCTTATCGAAAAGGCCGGCTATCATCGATTTGATCAGGAAGAGGGGTAGAATGATTTCCTCGATGAGGACCTACCTCGAGCAGAGGGGTATTGTTGAGGTAGAAACACCCCTCCTGTGCACGCATAGAGAGGGGGGTCCGTTTGCCCAGTTTGAAACCGAACACCCGATTACCTCAAAGAGATACTTCCTTTCCATGTGCCCCGAGGATCGGCTTAAAAGGATATGCAGCTTTTTTGAAGACGGTGTGTTCGAATTTGCTCGATGCTTCAGGGCGGAAGTGGATTCCGAATCGCGTCTAAGCGAATTCACCATGCTAGAGATCAAGCAGCCAAATAAGACCATACAGGATCAAATCGAGCTAGCATTTGGCTTGATTCAGAACACAGTATTGGGAGCGTTTGGTCAGCTGAGAACCGGCAACTATGATTTCCGAGAGTTGAAGATGATTACGTGCTATGAGGCGCTCAAGGATTCAGTCGGTTTGGATATCTTCGACAAAGATATCACTGAGAAAGCGCTTCGACTGCTGGATAAGGCGGGAGTGAAAATCAAAAACCGTACCAGCGAATGGGAAATAATGGACAATTTGGTAAAGTATTTCGTGGAACCACAAATACAAGAACTGTCGTTTCTAACCGAATTTCCATTATCATTGTCGACCATCTCCATAATCAACCACGAGAAAGGAGTGGCCAATAGGTTCCAGATCATGTTCAATGGAATTGAGATAGGTGACGGCGGAGAGAAAATCATAGACCCTAACGCATATAGGATTCTTTACGAGGCAAATTCCCGTTACCGAAGAGAGTCACTGGGCATAACTGAGTACAACGAAGTCTGCGAGGAGTTCTTCGCCGATATGGCGATAGCCAGCCCCATTGCCGGTTTCGGATTCGGGGTAGACAGGTTCGTTGCTCTTCTGCTGGGTGCCAGTATCCATGAAGTGGCCTTGTTTCCTAAGACCTATAACTGCTGCTAAAACAGACAAAAGGAGAATAGAGAAATGAAAAAAGGACACAGAATCACGTCGAATAGTCCGACCATCGGAATCGTCGTGATATCGGCGCCAGAGGCTGTGTGGAATCCCGAGATTTATCAGCGTGGTATCGAGCAACTGAGAAAGAGAGGGGTAAGCGTAGTCGAGGGTGAAACCGTGCACTCGGAATACTTTTATCTTGCCGAAAGGCCGGAGAAAATCGCCGAGGGATTGCATAAAATGTTTCTCCGCGACGACATTGAAGCCATTATGTGCGCGGGCGGCGGTACTTGTATCAACAAGGTATTGCCGTTTATCGACTTCTCTCTCATCCGGGATCACTTCAAGCCGTTTATTGGCATAAGCAACATCGTGTCACTGATGGTTCCTCTGCTGAACGAGAACATGGTCAGTTTTCATGGTCCGTTCAGTATCTGGAGCTACGGCCTGCCGGATGTAACCCCAACTGATTTCACCCACCGCAACTGGATCGAAATCCTGAGTGGTTATACGGGCAAGTTGCCGTCGGTCACAAGCTGGAAGACTTACAGGAGTGGGCTGGCTGAAGGACAGTTGATTGGCGGAAATGTCTGGAGCCTCGGGGTTATTGCTGGAACGAAATATTGTCCAGCCAGCCTTTTCGATGGCAAGATTCTCATGATTGAGGATATTGGCAAAACGTACGATCGTCTCGATGCCGTCTTGACGCAAATGAAACTCCTCGGGATGTTCAAAAAACTGAACGGGGTTATCATCGGGAAGTTGCAAGGATGCAATCCGCCGGAGAGCGTGAGCATGGGGGTTAAAGATTTCATCTCCATGGTATTCGGGGAATACGATTTCCCGATAATCTACGACTGCGACTTTGGCCACATCCCCGACAATCTCTGTCTTCCACTTGGGTGCATGGTAAGACTTGACGCCAAGGATGAGCCGGAGGTAACACTTCTCGAATCAGGGGTAATCTAGACATGAGAAAGGCATGGCTTAAACAAATTCAGCCCCTCCTAAAAAAGACAGAAACTGAGGATCTACAGGGTGCGCTCGCGCTGATATCTTTTCATCTAGGCCACTCTCGCTACAAAGAAAAGGAGTTGGAGTCGATACTCGACGGGATAAGGAGAAACATTCCAATCCCATATATCATAGGTTACACTTTGGTTTGCGGATTGAAAATTATCATCAACAAAGATGTCCTCAATCCCGGCCCAGAAACTGTAACCCTCATCGAGAAAGCGGGAGAATACATCAACAATCACTCCTTGCTTCGAATCCTGGACTTATGCACAGGGTCAGGAGCAATAGCTGTTGTTTTGGCCAAAAAGTGTAACGTAGATGTTGTTGCAACCGATATTTCAACGAAGGTTTTGGCAGTCGCCAAACTCAATGCAGTTGAAAATGAGGTTGATATCAATTTCTTGCAGGGCAACTTATTTGCACCAGTTAATGGTATGGTGTTTGGTGCAATCATCACAAACCCGCCGTATGTTAAGAGCGGCGCAATCAACCAGTTGCCCGGATTCGTTCGTAACTTTGCTCCGCTGACTGCAATTAATGGCGGAGAAGACGGGTTGTTCTTTCATAAAACAATCCTAACCCAGGCAAGAGATTTTCTTTGCCTGGGAGGCAGCCTCTTCACGGAATGTGAAGATAACCAGGATGCGGAAGTGGAGGAACTGGCAATTAAGTCTGGCTGGAAGATCGGCGAGAGGTTTCCTAATAAGCAGGGAAAGATAAGAGGATTTAGACTAACATGAAACACAGGGGGTCATTCATTTGACCCCTTTTATTTATGAAGATTAATATGCATTAGAAAATACCTTCCAAAATTCGAAACTCTATTTTATCCCCGTCTACAGAAGCAAGTTTGCCGTATGGTATTGGGATATTAGGAGTGCAGTGCCCGAAATCCGCCGCGGAAATAATTGGAAATCTATATTGTTTAAAATTTTCAAATATAATTTTTTCAATAGTAGGCATCTTCGCATACTCATTTTCTTTTTCCATTAGATTAAATTTTCCTATTATCATCCCTTTCACGTTTTTAAAAAAACCATACTGAATGAGATTTTGAAGATCCCTATCAACATTCGAGTATCTGCCAGTAGTCTCCCAAAATAATATTTTGGGTTTATTTTTTATATCTGCAAAATATTTAGTGCCCTTTAGTCTATTATATAAGCCAAGATGGCCCCCGACTAAATACCCCTTACCAAATCCGCCTTTTATTTTTTTCCATTTTGTGAGATGTTCAATTTCACCAAGCGGCTTCTTTGACGTAAGCATCTGTTTAATCATCGATAGCTCCCATTTTTTTTGTTTATTACTTTTAACTCCGCCAAAGGCAAAACATACATCAGGCCCGTAAATTGTTGGTGTATTGCTTAACTGGAATAATGCGGATGTCAGTACTGTCGGATCACTCATCCCCATGAATGGTTTGGGATGCTTTCTAATCAACGCATAATCTAACTTATCTAAAATTCTATCTGCGCCAGTTCCACCCACCGCACAAATTATCGCTTTGATTTTACTGTCAGAAAACATCTTATTTATATCCTTAGCTCTTTCTTCGTCACTTCCGGCTAGGTGCCATTTTTTTAGATGAGTGGTTTTTCCCTCCTTATACCTAAACCCCATCTTCATAATTTCCTTTAGGCCTCTCTTATAATTTTTTTCTAAATCAGTTCCTACAAATGGAACAGAGGGAACTACGATCCCGACAACATCATTTGCTTTTAACATGGATGCTTTCATAATTATTAGAAATCAACTAACTAATGGCAAACCACGGGAATCGAAGCGGGTATTGAACCAGGATTGCACTATTGACAATAACCGTATATTTTGGTAGGTTATTTGAGGATAATATTTTGGACATCAATTGAACTTTTACAATTTAGCAAGAACTGGAGGAGTCACAAAATGCTAAGGGCAGATCTACACATCCATACCATAGCAAGTGGCCATGCTTATAGTACCATACAAGAATCTGTTGCGCATGCTAACAGTATCGGTGTCGAGGTTGTGGCAATAACTGACCATGGCCCAAGCATGGAGGGTGCGCCACACATAGGCTACTTTGCTAATATGGCAAGAATTCCGCGAGAGATGCAGGCCGTTAAACTTTTAATGGGCTGCGAGACAAATGTTGTTGACTTCAGCGGTAACATAGATCTGAGCGAAGGCGTAATCGCAGGTCTAGACGTAGTGTTGGTTGGGCTTCATAAGTTCACTCCCTACCCAGAGGGCTCGTCAACGGCAGATAATACTAGGGCATTAGTAGGAGCAATAACTAACAACCTTGTTCACATCGTATCGCACCCTTATCGTCTTGATTTTCCAGTGGATATTACTGAGCTAGCCACAGCGGCTTGTGGTCAGGGTGTGTTACTAGAGCTGAATCTTTCACTGCTAAAACTTTTCGGTAAAAACGAAAAGCTTATCAATCAGATTAATCTGATGATAGAAGCGGCTAATAAGTTAGGAGTGAAGATAGTAGTATCATCTGATGCCCACATAGCAACTGAAATCGGCGATGATTCAGTATTATCAGATCTCTGCATCCAACTTCCAAAAGAATTGGTGTTGGGAAGCCAGAACGGCTATGATGAAATCAAGGAATTTTTAGCATCAAGGGGGTGAACGAATTCGCCCCCTTATTTTTTTAAGGAGGAAATGTATGAGTACGGTAAAAAAACTAACGAAGCAAGCTGTTATTTACATAGAACCAACGAAGCCCTTTAGTTTTAAAGGAACATTTTTCAAGCCCTCGCATTTTCCGTCAAGGCTGGTTCTTTATGAGAATGACAGGATCTATCAGGCAATTAAGATGGGTGGTCGCGTATTTGGAATTGAAATTTTCGTTACTAACTCCAAAATCCAAAAAGTTGGAGTTGTCATTTATGCGCAGAAGCCTATTTCCGAGAGCTTAAAAAGGGGAATTAAGCGGCAGGTGGTAATAAGATACAACCTTGATGGAGATATTCGGGGTTTTATCAAAGAGTACAGGGGTGTTGGTCTACTCGCCGGTCCCATAAAGAGATGGCGTGGAATGAGGCCTTCGATTGCTTACTCTCTGTATGGTTTTTTAATGGTAGCGACTGTATTACAGAATGCAACCGTGAAAAGAACAGTACAGATGATGGATATCTTGCTTAACAAGTATGGCATTAAGTTAGTCTTTGCCGGAAAGGAAGTTTACGCCATTTGGAGTCCGGAAGACATGGAGAAAGTATCCGAAGCAGAGTTAAGAGAGTTAAGAATAGGATATAGGGCAAAGAATATAAAAAGAATATCCAATTCTTTCGCTACCAAGAAAGTCTCGGAAGATTTGCTTAGAGGCATTAAGGATAAACAGGATGTAAAAAATGCTCTTTTGGAAATTTATGGTGTTGGCCCTCAATCCGTATCTTATCTTCTTTTTGAAGCGTTTCATTTCTATGATGCACTTGATCATCTTTCTCCGTGGGAAGGAAAGATAATCTCTATGCTACTTTACGGAAATAAGACTTCTGATTCCAAGCGTATACTCAAAGATGTAGATAGGCGCTGGGGTAAGTGGAAGATGTTGGCGATCCACTACATATTCGAAGACTTGTTCTGGCGTAGGAAAAGGGAGAAAATTCCCTGGCTCGAAGAAGAGATAAGAATGTAGATTCAAGCCGACTCTGAAAATGGGCCGGCTTTTTATTGATGATAAGCTCCTAAAGGTTCTAGACCGAGCCCGTGAGCCAAATTGTATGTTGCGAGTTTGTTGCCTCGGCGCTTCGCGCCTCGGCAGGC
>CAZTCA010000064.1:0-9474 GCA_964612405.1 uncultured Pseudomonadota bacterium | reverse complement strand
TAGTTATATGATACATGGTTCTAGGATATGTATCAATTGAAACATTGACTTGACTATATGTTTCAATTGATACATAATAAACTCATGAATAAAGATAAGAAAATGCTCTCGGTTGCTGAGGCGGCAAACCTGATGGGGATAAGTCGTACGCACGTTTTGAGAAAAATCAAAGCGGGCGAGATCAATGCCACAAGGGTAGGACGATCGTTTGTTATCAATAGATCAGACCTTTCCGGAATTTACCGAATCCTTACCGAGAAAGATAAAAGAGAAGTTGAAGAAGCGGTCGATAAGACATTTGAAGATTATGCAGATGTCATCCGAAAACTTGGGAACGTTTAATGAAAGAACTAACCATCGAACAGGTGGAGTATTTAGCTCACAGTCTTGCAAAGAGGCTCATGGAATGGGATGAGCCAATTCCGGATTTCACAACGCGCTTCCCGGGGAAATTGGAAAGTTGTTTCAAAAACTGTTTTCAGACTTTTGGCGGAAAAAGCTTGTATCCTTCTCTGGAAGAGAAAGCCGCAATTCTTTTTTATTTAATGGTAAAAAATCATCCATTTCAAAATGGCAATAAAAGAATTGCCGTGACATCTCTTCTTACATTTTTATACATCAACAAAAAATGGCCAAGTATAGATAAAAATGATCTTTATGAGTTAGCAGTTGATGCGGCAAAGAGTAAGCCAACGGCAAAAGATGGTATGCTCATCATTATTAGAGATGTTATTAAGAAAAATATAATTTCTGTTAAATAAAATCACATAAAAAATGTGTACCCACCGATTTACGGCAGAGGAACTTATTATACCCTTGTGCAGGCAGAAAAATAATCCCCTCAAATCTCATCAAATCAACTCATATCTCATCATAACCCGCTGTAATCAGCTCATATCCGCTCAAAACGGCTCATAAACACATTATAATCGCCTCAGAATAGATCACTTACAGCTCATTTGCGGCTCAAATGGGGCAAAATCTCCGGCCACCTCCCGTAAATCGTTTACAAATCATACAAAAATAAGATATGAAAGTAGGTCTATATGACCACAATATTTATACATCCGGAGAATCTTTATAAATTCAATTATTCTGCTGATCATCCCCTGAAACCGGTCAGGACAAAGAAGACGCTGGAGCTCTGCGAGCGCTTGGGTTTCTTTAATGACATATCCAAAGAGGTCTACAAGCCCGACGGAGCGAGCCTTGAAGAGATGATCCGGTTTCATGACCCGGAGTATATGGAAGTCATAGGAGAAGTGAGCGCCGGGCTCTTCACCAACAGGCTTATCGGATGCGGACTTGGATCAAGCGACTGCCCTATCTTCATGGGGCTTCTCGAATATTGTGCCACGGTTGCCGGCGCAACTCTGGATGGCGCAAAATTATTGATAGATAAAAAAGCAAACATTGTCTTCAATCCCGGCGGCGGATTTCACCACGCGCACAAGAGCGTTGCCGAAGGTTTTTGTTATGTAAATGATATCGTCCTTGGGATTTTGAAATTTCTGGACAGCGGTTATAGGCGGATTATGTATATCGATCTTGATGCCCATCACGGCAACGGCGTGCAGGATGCATTCTATGAAGATAATCGTGTGCTGACAATCTCCATTCATGAGAGCGGAAAATCCCTCTTCCCCGGCGGCGGATTTGAAGATGAGATCGGAAAAAATGCCGGAAAAGGATTTAATGTAAATATCCCCCTGCTTGCGATGACCGATGATAGGGCGTGGATGTGGATATTTAAAGAAATCGTCCCGCCGCTCATTAAAGCGTTCAATCCGGAGGTGTTGGTTACGCAACTCGGAGTTGACACACTTGTCGCAGACCCCCTCACCCATCTTCGCCTGACCAATAACGGAATCTGTCAAGCGGTTAAACTAATCAAATCGTTCGAAATTCCATGGCTCATCGTCGGAGGCGGTGGATATAATGTTGATGCAACGGTACGGGCATGGACACTTGTCTGGTCGATTATAAATAATATGGAACCGCAGGATCAATACGCGGGCGCAATCGGCGGCATGATGTCCGGATCAAGCGAGCTTGGGGGAAGCGGACTCTATGACATGCAGGTTTATACAATGGGATCCGATAAAACGAAGATAGACAAGCATAACAAGAAGATCGCAGATTACATCAAGAAGGTTATATTTCCCCTGCACGGAATTTAGGAGCCTGTCGGGAAATTCGACTTGTCATCGCGAGGAGGCCGAAGGTCGACGTGGCGATCCAGTGAAATCAATTAGTTACACTAGATTGCTTCGTCGCTTTGCTCCTCGCAATGACAGAAAGTGTCATTTCCCGACAGGCTCCTAAGTCGCTGTGATGTCCAGTGATATATCGTAGACACCTTCATCAAGCACCAACTCTATCGGAAGTTCGCTCTTGTGGAAGACATCGAGCATACCCTTGTTTTGTGAAAGAACCTCGGCGAATAATTTTTCTACACCCTTCTCACGACCCACGCCGACAAGGTCCTTCAACAACTGTGTGCCGATCCCCAATTTCTGATATTTGTCCGCGGAGATGAAGGCCACTTCGGCCCTCTTCTGCCCGGGATAGAGGAGAAACTGCGCCATCCCGATCACATTCTCCTCTTCATTATTCTCCCCCTTGAGAATTGCAAGAAGTGTGAGGCTCTCTTCATAATCGACGCTGACAAAATGTTGAACGTTACTGTGATCCATCTTCTGCGGTTTTCCGTGAAAACGATAATGGATGCTGTTTTCACAAAGTGAATAGACAAACGACTGTACCATACGCTCGTCTTCGGGAACAGACGGCCTGACAAATACCTTTGTCCCATCCTTCAGCTCGTGCCAGTGCTCCAGATGATTCGGATAGACCGCTTCTGGCGGCAGGATCTGATCCTGATAAACATAATAATGCTCCTTGGCCAGATTCAAAAGCTCTTCTCTGAATTTCGGGTGGGCAACATGAATCAATGCCAGGGCCCTCTCTCTCACTGTTCTTCCGTGGAGAGAAGCAACTCCATATTCAGTCACCACAAACTGAACGTCGTCACGGTTGAGAGAGATTCCGATTCCACTGCCCGGATCCACGTGCATGACAATATTCGATTCTTTTCCGCCGGCGCTTGTGGATGGCAGACATATGATCGACTTGCCGCGTTTTGCATGAGTCGCGCCAAGCATAAAACCACTGCCGAAAGAAGGACCGGTACTCTTCGCACAAACCATGCCGCTCAAATCGACTTTCGAGGCCTCGTTTATCGCAATCATCCTGTCGTGCTGTGAAATAAAGAACGGATTATTCACATAATCGCAGGGATGAAACTCAATCTGCGGATTGTCTGCAACAAAATCATATGTCTCCTTCGTGCCATAACAGAGGCTGACTATTGTCTTGTGAGGATGCATCGACTTGTTGGCATTATTTATGACACCATTTTTTATCAGCTCAACAGACGGTGCGGTCAGAACATCAGTTAGAAGGCCCAGATCCTGTCTCTCCTGAAGATATTTTGTCAGCGCAAACGAGATTGGATTATATCCAAGCTGAACGGTCGCGCCGTCTTCAATCAACTTTGCACAATTTCTGGCTATATTGTCCCACTCCGGCGTTGTGGGAATGGTCGGCGCCTCCACAAGCGGAAGGTCGGATATAACAAATGAATCAATCTCGCTCACGTGAATGAACGTGTCACCCAGCGTGCGGGGCATGTTTGGATTGACTTCGGCAATCACATAGCGCGCGCATGTGGCCGCCGACTTGCTCACGCCCACCGTGATCCCCATGCTGACGAACCCCATTTCATTGGGCGGAGAGACAGTGACAAAGGCCGCATCCAGAGAGATGCGGCCGCTCCTGAGTTGTTTTGTTATCTGATATTTGCTGATCGGTGTGTAATCGGCCATTCCACTCGACACCGCTTCCGATACGTTATCACCTATAAAGAGTGCGTTGTGGCGGAAGCTCTTTTTGTAATCGTTTTCAACGTAAGGGGCAATTCCAAGTGTCATGAGATGGATGATTTCAATGTCATCCAATTTATCCGCCTGACGCATCAGCTCGTCAATCAGCTTTTGCGGACGTCCGCAACCTGCGGAGATAAAAACCCTCGAACCGGAACGCACCCTTGAAAGGGCTTTGACACAATCCTCGGTCCGCTCTTTATAAATCTCGCGCCAGGTTTTTTTGCCCATAAGAACCCTTTAACGTCTTCGTTATATATAAAGTATATCGTCCCACGGGTGACGATAGAGCGCCTGCTTGAGCCTCTTCTGGTCAAAGACGTGGCCCATCATTCCGATCGTCCTTCCAAGAATGAAGAGACTGTTCAATCCTTCAAGCTCGATCACTTCTTTCGCCTCTTCATTTGTAAATTCGTCTGCGGATCTCATCAGATCAGCAAAGAGGATGCCAATGCAACCATCAACGTTGAGGATTAGGTTATTACGTTTTGAGGTCGTGACCTTCTCCACCTCTAATGCATAATTGAGAAGTTCGGTTTTCGGGAAATTTTTCTTTGCATAATCGATCAACAGCGTAACACGCTTGTCCGGATTCTGGACGCTCTTGATCAAGTGTCCGATTCCGGGGATGTTGATGCCCGCCTTTTTCATATCCTTCACAAACGCGGCGGGCGACTTCTTCTCATCAAACGCATTACTGAAATGCTTTGCCGCACCGGCAACCGCACCGCCAAAACGCGGGCCGATTGTCAGCATGCCGCTCACGACGCAGGATATCAAATCCTTGCCCGCTCTTGCGGTAACAATCGCATTGTGTGCGCCGGAAACCGCCGGACCGTGATCGGCCGTCATCATCACAACCATCTCGATGAATTTCGTGGCCCATTTGGGCAGACGTTTTTTGAACCATAACAAACCGATAACTCCGCCGATGCCGATGTCTTCTTTGAAGACATCTGAAATCGTCATCGAGCGCTTGTCGCCATAAGGACCGCCGTATGTCAACTCATCACCGCGATCGTCAGAGATCGTTGTGAGGAATCCAGCCGGCTTTCTCACGGTCTTGTCCTTCAGCGCCGCGGCATAATCCTTCGGGGGCATCGGCGCGGGAATCTCTTTCTTCTCCTTTATAACGCCGTCTGCCACCAGCTTTTTATAAACTTCGTTAATCTTTACGCCATAATCGTCAAATGAATTCGGGACGATCGCGCCAGCCTCTTTGAGCGCCTTGTTTTTTGCGGCGGCTGTTTCACGTTCCTTGTCCGCCCTTGCTCCCGCGTGACCAAATTGCACCTCGGTCGGGAAAATTCCGGCGCATGTGCCGATGCACCACGCAACCAGCGGCTTCTTGATCTTCTTGCTCTTCAACGCTTCTATGATTTCATATTCATCTTCACCGCCAACCTCGCCTAACGTCACCAGCATTTTAATGTTGGGGTTCTGATCCATGCGGATGAGATTTTCAGCCAGCTTGGAAAACGGATAACGGTCTCCGCCGATTGCCACGCCTTCATAGATACCGTCGGAATTACGCGCGACGATGTTGTTGGCTTCATTGGAGAGGCCTCCGGATTTTGAAACGAATCCGACCGAACCGGGCCTGTTCAACTTTGACTCGATGATGTTATCGAGCATTCCGGCAGTGTTTCCGATTTTAAATGCACCCGCAGTCAAACCACCGACCGTGGCGGGACCGATTAAAATCTTGTTCCCCTTCTTCTTTGCCTTTGCGGCGATGATCTTCGAATATCTCTCCGGAATGCCTTCGGCGATAACTGCGATCACGCGAAGTTGGTCATAATCAAGCGCCTCCATTGTTGTCGGATAGGCGGACCTGAATGATGCAAAGTTCACCATAACATCAATGTCGGAGTGATTTTCCATCACGTCGGCAATTTTCGGATAGATCGGAATCAGAATCTCCTTTTCTCCGAAAAATACCTTGTGCAATCCCCCTTTGGAGGTCGGATTGACAATTGCCGCCACGGATGGTGTCTCTCTGCCGCATGCATAATCGAAGTCGAGCATTCTCTGGATGGCGTTTCTCTGCAGTCCGAAAATTACGGCCTTTGTGTTTTTATTAAACAGTTCATATTTTTCCATTTTTATTCTCCCTTGCCCCGCGATGTGGCGGAGTTATTTTCCCAATCCCATGTTAACAATTTTCGTCATATGCGTTTCCGGCCCATAAACCTCAACCGGCAGACCAAGATCATCGCCCATCTTGCGCATCAGCTTCAAACCCTCTTGATAGTTTGGGCCTCCGCGACGGACATAAATCTTTACCTTGCCCTCTTTCAGCTTATCCTTAAATTCAGTTATTGCCTGAATGATTCCCGCAAACGTCTTTGCCACATCGGTAAAATTGGCAATTCCGCCGCCGATGAGAAGGACCTTTCCGTCCGGACGCTTTTTTCTCGTCATCAGATCAAGAATGGTCTTTGTATATTCGTACGTCATCTCTTTGTTGGGGTCTCCGCTATACTCGCCATACATCGCCAGCTCTTTGGCGAAACCCATATCCGCAACGGTATCGGCATAAATCACGCTCGCACCACCGCCGGCGACTAACGGCCAGATCTTTGCATCTTCGTTTAATAATGTTAATTTAAGTGATGCCCCTGTTTTTTCATCAAGGCTCTTAACATATTTCTCTTCCTTGGAGAGTATGCGACCGAATGGTGGCGGAAATTCAACTTCTCCCCATTTGGCAAAACAATCGAACGCCGCGGTGTCATCCAACCTCGCAACCATATCCAGAGGATAGACTTTATCACCACTCATTGCGAACGGGTTGATCTCAAGATATGCAAAGTGTAGATCTGCATAATATTTGTAAAGGCCTTTAATATACTTTGCCACCGTCTCTTTTTTGTTGTCCGGCACATCTCCCGGCAGTTTTGACTTGATGTCTATCTTTTCAATATCATCATCCACTGCAACGGGAATCGTGGTCACTGTGTCCCAGACAGATTCGATATCCATTCCGCCCTTTGTTGAAAAATAGATACTATCGCCGTCAACCGTTGATTTGATCGCCAGATAATATTCTTCATCGTGCTTCACAAAAGGTTCCACGATAAAGTGAGTCAGTTTGTCGGTGACCTTGCCGATTGTGGTATCTTTATTTATCTTTTCGGAAACCCATTTTTTCGCTTCTTCAAAGTTCTTATCAACCACGAGTAGCCCGAGCTTTCCGCGCTTGCCGAAGAGTTGATCCGGCTTCGCAACAAGCTTCTCTTTTGTGAGCCACGGATTATCTTTTGCAAGCTTGGCCCAATCGGTTTTATCATCGATCAGGACAATCTTCCCCTCATAACCGAAATTACCACCGAAATATTCGGCCATGTTCCGTGCCAGCATTCTTTTAGCATGATACTCTCTAATTCCACGTTGTGCCATTTTTCCTCCCGTTGGTCATTGCGAACGAAGTGACGCAATCCAGTGAATTAACTAGATTACTTCGTCGCTACCGCTTCTCGCAATGACATATTCATATGTTTAATTAGACTGCTCTTTCACATAGTTCAGCATGCCGCCTGCCAGAATGATCTTCTTCTGACGGTCGGACAGCGTGGTGCTGATTTTAAATTCGGCATTCTTTGTCGCGTTCTTCACGGTAGCCTTGCCGTCACCTTCAATTGCGCCGCGAACGTTATCAATCGACAGTTTATCGCCCTTCTCTATCTTGTCATAGTCTGCGGGATTATCGAACGTGAACGGTATGATTCCAAAGTTCATCAGATTCGCCATGTGAATACGTTCAAAAGATTTCGTGATGACCGCTTTGACATTCATATACATCGGGCAAAGTGCCGCGTGTTCACGACTCGAACCCTGGCCATAACTCAAACCGGCCACTATGATGTTCTGCTCGCCGCGATCTTTTATCTCTTTAGCTCTCTTGTAGAATTCCGGATCATAAACTTCAAATAGGAATTCGGAATATTTGGGAACGTTGGAACGGAACTTCATTCTTGCGCCGGCCGGGATGATATGGTCGGTGGTGATCTCATCGCCCGCCTTGATCGAGACCTCTCCTTTAATATCTTTCGGGAGCGGGTCGTTCTTTGGCGGATCTCCGATGTTTGGTCCGCGCACAATCTCCACTTTCGATGGATTTTTGGCAGGCGGAGCAATCATGGAATCATCAACCATAAATTTGGATGGCATCTCCACTTTCGGATATTCCATCTTCAAATCACGCGGGTCCGTAATCTTTCCAGTGATCGCACATGCCGCCGCAGTCTCACAGCTCGTAAGATATGCGTTTGCGCTCTTTGTTCCGGAACGCCCAAGGAAATTTCTGTTGGATGTTCTGATTGATACCGCTTCGGTCTTTGGTGATTGACTGTTGCCGATACAGAAACCGCAGGCGGATTCAGCAAGTCTTGCACCTGCCGAAAGAAGATCGTTGAGAGATCCGTCTTTCGCAATCATGGAGAGGACCTGACGTGATCCGGGAGCGATAACCAGACTGACTCTTGGATCAATCACCTTCCCCTTGAGAATGCGCGCCGCCGTTGTCAAATCCACATACGAAGAGTTTGTGCAACTGCCAATGGCGACCTGATCGACCGCAAGACCTGCCACATCTTTCACCTTCTTGATGTTGCCCGGACTGTGCGGTGCCGCTGTCAGAGGCTCAATCTCGCTCAAGTTAACTTCAACAATTTTATCATAAACTGCATCACTATCCGGCAACAACTCAACCCAGTCTTTTTCACGACCCTGAGCCTTCAGGAACTTTTTGGTTTCGTTATCACTCGGGAAAACGGATGTCGTGATACCACACTCCGCGCCCATATTTGTGATTGTTGCACGTTCCGGAACCGTAAGCGTTGCAACGCCGGGGCCTGAATATTCAAAAATGGTTCCCACGTTACCTTTTGTGCTGAAAATTTCCAAAACTTTTAGAACGACATCTTTTGCGGCAACCCATGGTTTGAGCGCGCCGGTCAGATTAATCTTCACAACCTTTGGGCATGTCAGATAGAAAGAACCACCACCCAACGCCACCGCAACATCCAGTCCTCCGGCTCCCACTGCAATCATTCCAATTCCACCACCTGTCGGTGTGTGGCTGTCAGAACCGATCAATGTCTTGCCGGGTTTTCCAAAACGCTCAAGATGGACCTGATGGCAGATTCCGTTTCCGGCGCGGGAGAGATATATGCCATATTTTTCGGCGACACCCTGAAGATATTTATGATCGTCGGCATTTTCAAACCCGATCTGAATTGTATTGTGATCTATATAACTGACGGAGAGTTCGGTCTTGACCTTCGTCATCCCCATTGCCTCGAATTGCAGATAAGCCATGGTCCCTGTAGCATCCTGTGTCAGGGTCTGATCGATCTTGATGGCAATCTCTTTGCCCGGATCCCACTTGCCTTCGACAATATGCGCTTCAATGATCTTCTGTGTTACACTTTTACCCATACCGCACCCCTTTCGATTTTTGGATTATTTGAAATAATGCTTATGCACTTGACACCCACGGCAGTGTGATCTATTGTTTTCCATGTGG
>CAZTCA010000063.1:0-9598 GCA_964612405.1 uncultured Pseudomonadota bacterium | reverse complement strand
ACTGCGGCATCAAATGAATCAAAAAAATGGGTTCTTTCGTCGAAAACTTTTAAAAGCTTTGTAACCATTTGATATCATTGTTAATATTTGAGAGATGAAACATCTATAAACAGGCAACTTTACCCCTCTTTTCAACCGATAATAATAGAGAAGGAGTCTATTCATGGTGGAGTCATGGAAAACGGTTGTCCGTCAGTTTGAGGTTCATGATAAAAATAGAGATTTGGTCATTACGCCCGATGAAGCGCCTGAGCTGTTCAAGGATGCCAATTTTGACGCCGATAAGAGCGGTGATGTGAGCCTTAAGGAGTGGATGTATCATGAAACCAATTTAGATGAGGTGAAATATTCGCTGGGTAATACCTGCGGTATATTCGATGACTCTCTCGTTAAAAAAGGCTTATCCAGATTTAAAGAGGCGGGGATTAAAAATAAGTATAATGTTTTGATTTATATTGGCAGTGCTTTTATACGTAGTGAAAACGATCTTGATAAAGATGTTAATCTCCATCTGCCCGTGATTTCGGTGCTTATCTCTCTGGGTTTTTCACAGAGCGAGGCCTTAGACACGGTCGCCCGTATCGAAAAAGAAAATGTTTCAGAAAAGATAAAGGATTTTGACGTGGCGCTTAAAGATGCCGGAATTGCGTCCCAAAAACTCAGAAATGATATTGTAAAAAAACTTCTTACAAATAGAAACTACAAGATATTTGATGAAAAAGAAAATCTTTGTGACTCCATAAAAAATCTTGGCTGCAATGAAGATGAGGCGGCGAAACTGGCCCTCTATTATGCAAACAAGGGCTATGTCTGGGAAGAATCGATAAAGGCGCTGGCCGATAAAGAAAAAAGCGATAAAATATTTTCGATCGTTCCAGCTGATGAATTGAAAAATATGATTTTGGAAGGTATTTCAAATGATGAAAAATGTATTTTTTCAAGTCTTTCGCCGGAATTTGCTGACGCAATAGATTTCTTAAGGCAATATGGCGCAGAAGAAGCTACGATAAAGCATATTTTGTTTGAAATAATTCCATCGATAGAAAATGGTCCCCATGTGATAGTCAAGGCTATTCCAGATGTGCTCGATGCCTTTTCCCTCCTGAATGTCCGCGGAAACGACAATCCGGCGGGCGAACTTCTTCGGTATCTGAACAGTATAGACGGTAAA
Organism: uncultured Pseudomonadota bacterium; assembly: GCA_964612405.1. Lineage (GTDB taxonomy): Bacteria > UBA10199 > UBA10199 > 1-14-0-20-49-13 > CAZTCA01. The sequence goes on along the minus strand of CAZTCA010000063.1, from coordinate 8,427 downwards.
AGTAATGCCTTCTGGACATTTCATAATCTGTCTGATGAAGTGAAATGGCTTAATGAAAAGTTCAAAGATAAGGAATATTTGACGGACATTATTGGCAGGGCATTCCTGACACCGTTTTCGCTTAAAACATTTCACAGACTCTACGATGCCTTTTCAAAATTGCAGGGTGAAGACATATCAGACGAAGATCTTGCCAGTTTCATCAGGCGTTCTGATGTAGGCATTGGCTATCACTTTTATGAGGACAATATAATAAAATCGCTCGAGGCGGTAGAATCTTTGAAGATAGAAAATGCTAAACTCAAAAGAGAGTTTTTTATAACGCTTGCTCTTTCCTTTGCCTCTAATCCCAAAAACTTCGGACCTTTGCATACTGTGATTGAGGGCCTGAAAAATTCAAACTTATCCGATGAGGATATCTTGGGTTTGCTATCTGAAATTATTCTTTCAAAATCAGATGCCGCTCCATATAATGTATTATCGGCCTATGAGATGTTTCAACATTTTGGCCTTGATAAAATGGAACCCGAAAAGATGCTTGTTTATCTCAAGGCCGCTCTCAGAAATGGAGGAATTGATGGGGCCTTAACCGCAATCAGATTAGATTCGAGCGATTTTGTGAAGACCATTATGACAGAAGCCAATTTAGAAAAAATAGCCGCGGAGTTTCCGCCGACTGGAGACGGCGCAAGCGAGTTCTGGGACTTTATAATTTTTGTTGGAAATTATAAAGATGATCCGGAAAACAAAAGAAGCCTCGAAAGTTATATAGAGCTTTGCAAAACCGCGAGAGATAAATTTGGCATTGTGCGTTTTGGCAGATACGACAAGAAAATTCTCGAGGCGTCGATGTCAGGTATCCGAAACAAAAAACACGCCTTTGTCTCGATTGCGCGGGATGACTGGAACGGGGCGTTTTACAGTGTGTACAGTGTGAGATACGATTTAAAGCTTTTACTCGAAAACGGTTACAGCATTCATATAGTAGAGGCGAAAGACGAGGATGAAATATATAAGGCATTGGGCGAATATCCAAAAGGTTCGATAGATCTTCTTTTTATAAACGGCCACGGAACGCCGCGCCTTGTGGGACTTACCGATAAAAATAAAGAAGATGAAAAAACCGCGATCGATCTTGGTGACGATGAGTGGGGAAAGTATCTTGTCAGTATGAAGACAGGCGGGCAGATCATCTTTGCATCATGCAGTACCGGCAGGGGCGATGACAGCATAGTCCACAAATTTAAGGAATGGGCCGGCGATGACAAGGATATCGAGCTTTTGGCCCCGCCCGAAGATGTCAGCTCTAGCCTTAAGATTAATAAAGACGGGAAAGTTGATATTGAATACAGGAGCGATTCAGGAGAAATAGATCCTGTCCGCGTCCTTGTGCGAAGCAGTTCCAACTAAATATTATTTATCAAGTTTATCCAACATCAAACTTTTAACTTTATTGGCCCTCTTGTCAGCCTCATCTAAAATTGCCTTTGCTTTTTTCTTTATATCCTCACGCCATTTTTTTCTTCAATTCCGCCTAAGTTGATAAGCACATTATGGGAGTAGTGGCAAGCTTCTCGGGGACCAACTCCTTCTGCCTCAAGTTGAGCAAGCTCCTCTCCAGAATCAAGCCCTACCTTTTCAGAAAAACAGCTTAAATCAATAATTGCAAGGTTGGTATGGAAGCAAGGTTGAATGAAAAACCTTTAGTTTGAAAAACTCGTGTTTAAACCACTTTCCTTCTACATTTATACACTCAAACACTTCTGCACTGATACGATTGGCATAATAATTGCTTTCCTCTAATAATTTTGGCGCTCACTGCGGGTGGTCCTTCGGCTCTCAGCCTAATTGTTAAGGAATGATTGGTGAATCTATTTTAGAACCAATGCCCACCCATCCGACAAATCTAATTTTCGAACCCACTTTTCTATAAGTGAAGTGTTTATCTGGTCACTGGAAACTTCTAGCATTCCTTTGATGTCTTCAATGTGCTTCTGTGAGCCGCCTTCTCTATAGAAAACTAGTTTTTTCAGAATGACGTATTCGGGCGGGGCAACCCATACCTCTTCTTTGGCAATCAGCTCTATACGTTTTTTATTCTCAAAGCCCCATGCTGTCAGGTCGTCGTTTCCTGCCGGATAAATGTCGATTTTGAAGCCTGTCTTTTGGTCTATCACATTCATATGCCCGTGTTCACCAAGCTGTATAGCTTCCTTAATAGCTTCGGCAGGAGGACAATAGAAATCGTTGATATCGAATGAACTTACGAAAGCGCTAATTTTTGAAATAGGAAAAATGACAACGACATCCATGTCCTGCGTCAAACGAGGTTTACCATATAAAATCGAAGCGACAGAGCCTGTTATCATGTAGCTTAAGTTTAAAGCTTCAATCTTTCTTAGAAATGTCAGAAGGTTTTTTAAATCCATATATGATTATAGATATGATCGAATCTTCTTTTCAAGATCCACTTCACTTATGTTAGGACTGGCGCGCTTGGTGCGCTCTTTGATGATCTCTTTTGCGAACCAATATAGCTGGCAAGCTGCCGCGATACGCTGCCAAGGAGCAAGCTTACGATAAATATCTATTTGTGGGTCGGTTTTGCTGATCGGTAACATACATCATATTGGTACATCAAGTATTGGCAAAACTCCACTATTAAATTTTGGCTTCTAAGGATCCGGGCCAGGGGCTCGACCAGCTTGCCCAGAGCTTGTCGATGGGTTGTCACTTGGCCCGCCACTACTACTTTGGCGGGCATAAGAACCGCTAAACTCGTCGCTTGTGCTCCTCATTGAGCGGTTCTAATGCGCTTCCTAAATTACAATTCTCGAATCTTAAAGATTTTCAAGTTCGATTAGAATGGTGCCCATTGCATCAAGAACTGCTTTTTTTGCATCCTCCGGCGTTGGAGCAGTTGATATTATGTAACCGTAACGATTATCGTTGCTAGTTGGTGGATAGAGGATATCCTCGATTTTGACTTTAATAAGTTTTTTCACGATAAAGGGCATTTTATCCACGAAAAAAATCCAGTCCCGCATCATATACATTGACACCATATGCATTTATAAGCAGGTCTTGTGCTATCCGCCCTCCGGCTGGTCTTGGATTGATCTCCATTAAAACGGGGCCTTTTTCTGATAATCTCAACTCAACGTGTGCTGGGCCATCACGCAAACCAATGGCGTTCAAAAAGTTTATAGCGGAGTTTGTCAGCAGTTTCTTTTTGTCAACATGTATAGACGTTGGGACAACATGCCCTAAGTAATAAATAGAAGGTAGAAAATTGTAATACCAAAACCAGAATGGCCGGAAATTTTTTAAAAACATTGTATCCGATTCCGGTTATTTTCAGGGCACGGTTGAAGATTCCTGAATTGTTCAGTTCTACTGAAGTCATGCTCGCAATATTTTCTTCCATGCGAGCTCTGCAGTAAAAAAAGATTGTAAATGAAGCGAAAAGCGATTATAATAGCTTCATATTATGAAGCGATTACCGCTCCAAAAAAATACCAAATATATTTGGCAAAGGGCCGAGTGGCCAAAATTTACCTATAAAAACAATGAGTTATCAGCTATTTTAGGGAAGGTTCGTTTTTCTCAAGGCGTTCTCATAGGCCGTATGAAGGAGCTTGGTTTTAGCTTGAATGAAGAGGCCAGGGCAGAGGTGCTTGCAAATGAGGCGGTGAAGACTTCGGCGGTTGAAGGAACCATTCTCAATCTGGACTCCGTCAGGTCGTCTGTTGCAAGGCATCTTGGTTTGCTGTCGGCGGGGATTCCCACAACAGATCGCTACATGGATGGGATAGTTGAAGTGTTGTTGGACGCAACAAATAAATACAATTCTCCTCTAACTGCAAAAAGACTTCGTGGATGGCAGGCGGCTCTTTTTCCCACCGGTTTTTCGGGGCTTCACCGAATCAATGTTGGTAAGTGGCGCGGAAAGGAACCGATGAGAGTTGTGTCAGGTCCTGTAGGTCGTGAAACAGTCCATTTTGAAGCTCCACCTTATAAAAGAGTAGAGGTCGAGATAAAACAATTCCTAGCATGGTGGTCAAAAAGTGCCGGAATAGTGGATGGGCTCATAAGGGCCGGCATCGCTCATCTTTATTTTGTGACGATACATCCGTTTGAAGACGGAAATGGCAGAATTGCACGCGCACTGACCGATATGGCCCTTGCGTGTGACGAAAAAATGGAAAAAAGATTTTATAGTCTTTCTACGCAGATAATGGCGGAAAGAAATAAATACTATGACATGTTGGAGCTATCCCAAAAAGGGGGTCTCGATATAACGGATTGGTTGACGTGGTTTCTGCAATGCACGGAGCGAGCGATTATCAATGCGGAAAAAATAATCTCAAAAGTTATGGCTAAAGCCTCTTTTTGGAAAAGATATGCGGATGTGGAAATAAACGGGCGTCAGCGGAAAGTTATCAACCTTTTGCTTGATGCCGGTTCCGGTGGTTTTGAGGGGGGTCTTACGACGCGAAAATATGTTTCGATCACAAAAACGAGCAGGGTGACAGCATACAGGGAAATAGCCGATCTGCTCGGAAAAGGACTTCTCAGGCAGAATGAGGGGAAAGGGCGCAATGCTAGTTATGACATTGACTGGGAGAGTTCTGCCATTGCCACTCTCAAGAAATGATTGGCGAATCCTAACAAAGTGTCGTGTCCCTGCATTTCTTGTATCCCCAGAATTACGTCTGTCGCCATTTCCTTCCAATGATAATCAAAATGTGCTAGTTTTCTGCACATGCTGAACAAAATATTCAAACTTTCTGAATCAGGGTCTGATTTTAAGACCGAGGTATTTGCCGGCGTCACCACGTTCATGACAATGGCCTATATTATATTCGTCCAGCCGCAGATTCTCTCCGCCGCCGGGATGGATGCCGGCGCCGTGATGGTGGCCACGTGTCTTGCCGCCGCCCTAGGTTCATTTGTAATGGGGTTTCTTGCCAACTATCCGATAGGCGTGGCACCGGGCATGGGTGAGAACTTTTTCTTCACCTATACCGTGGTGCTTGCCATGGGCATTGCGTGGGAAAAGGCGCTTGCGATAGTATTTATATCAGGCCTCTTTTTTATCCTCCTTACACTGTTCAAAATTCGCGAGATGGTAATAACCGCCGTCCCCAACTGCTTGAAATACGGCATTGCGGTAGGTATCGGCCTTTTTATCGCCCTCATCGGCCTTCATGATGCGGGGATCATCGTTCAGAATCCGTCGGCATTATTAAAACTTGGTTCGTTTAACGAACCTCCGGTCATTCTTGCCATATTCGGTCTTCTTTTTACCGCTGTTCTCCTTGCGAGGGGTGTGAAAGGGGCGATATTGATAGGCATCATCTTAAGTGCTATCTTGGGCGTTGTCTTCGGTATCTTCCAATACGGCGGCCTCGTGAGTGCGCCACCGAGCATAGCTCCGACATTTTTGAAGATGGATATCAAGGGCGTATTACACTGGCAGTATATCATTCCCATCGTTATTTTCCTTTACATGGCGCTCTTTGATACAATTGGAACATTGATAGGCGTTGCTTCACAGGCCGGCATTATGAAGGACGGCCGGATGTCGCGGGCATCGAAGGCATTAATGGCCGATGCTGTGGCGACGACTGCCGGCGCCGCGATGGGGACATCAACAACGCTTGCGTATATTGAATCGATAGCCGGCGTTAAGGTGGGTGGGCGAACAGGGCTTACAGCTGTTGTGGTCGGCCTACTGTTCATTGCGGCGATATTTTTTTCGCCCATTGTTAAAATGGTGAGCGGAGGTGTTGCGCTAAAAAGCGGTCTTGTTGTCCATCCGGTTACTGCGCCGGCACTGATACTGGTTGGTGCCATGATGATGTGGAGTATAAAGAACATTAACTGGGATGAGATGGTCGAGGCGATTCCGGCATTCCTGACGATAGTTGCGATACCATTTTCTTACAGCATCGCCGACGGTATTGCGATAGGCTTTATCAGCTATCCGGTTCTTATGCTATTCTCCGGCAGAGCGCGTCACGTTAGCTGGCTCGTTTATGTCCTGGCCGCGTTGTTTATTCTTCGTTATATATTTTTATAATAATAATACTCGAAAATGATCGTTAAGGGGTGATTGTATTCCCGAAATTCAGAAATTTAACGGTTATCTACATTCACCGGAGCCGAAATGTTGGTTGAGAGGGGTTCGGGTGCGTTGGCTGTTCCCGCAGTCCAATCCTCGGCGCGGACTACGTTTTTTGTGGAGTAATAAATGAAAAAGGCCTGCGCTCCCTGCGGGGTTCGAACCCGCGGTCTTTGCCTTGAGAGGGCAATGTCCTAACCGCTAGACGAAGGGAGCGCTGACCCTTTTACAGATCAAGCGCGAACTTACTGATTTTCAAAAACTTACCTATCCACAAAAAACCACACCGCGCCGGGACCTTGAGAGGGTTATATCCTAGGCCGCCATACGAATAGGACAGTCTAACTAATTCGGGGCAGGCTACTACCAGAGCGACCCCAAAAACGCAAATCCAAAAAATCTAGCCCAAAATCTGCACAACAACGCTTCTACTGCGTGGTTTATTGTCAAAATCACACAACACAATCTGTTGCCATGTGCCGAGAGTCATCTCGCCGTCTTTCACAGGAATTGAGAGGGATGGTTTCATCAAAGCTGCTCGAACATGGGAATATCCGTTTCCGTCTCCCCATTTTGCGTCGTGGGCATAAGAGATGTTGCTCGGCGCAAGTCTCTCAAGGGCCCTTTTCAGGTCTTCAATCACGCCCGGTTCATACTCAATCGTTGTGATCGAGGCGGTTGACCCCGGAACGGTGACTGTCACCAGACCGTTATCAACGCCCGATTTGCCGACGCAGGATGCCACTTCATCACTGATATCTATTACGTCGGCGGCGGAAGTCGTCTTCAATTTCAGCTCGTAAATTTGAGTTTTCATGACAAAGAGGCCTATCACACAAAAAGCCCATCTGTGAAGATTTTTCTTGGCTTTACGAGTGAAAAGGGCTATAAATAGGCGATTTCACGAGGGGGATCTTTCAAAAACAAAGTTGCAGTACAAATTCGACACGGCTAAATTGGTCCCTGTTTTTTGGTTGGGGTCTAAATAAGCCAAATGTCGAGGGGGAGGAAAAAGTGGCAAAGAAAAAGAAGAAGAAGGCCAAGAAAAAGGCCAAGAAAAAGGGCGGAAAGAAAAAGGCGTTCGGCGGTTACACAATTTGCTTCGCAGGCAAAAAAGATACCGTTGAAAGCGTATTTGGTAAAGCTCCGATCGGACCAAGCATAATGACGAAAAAGATCTGGGCCTATGTGAAGAAAAAGAGAATCACAAAGAAATAGTTTCTTCAGATGAATAAGAAACATGAATCAAGCGATGGGCGCCTTATAGGCGCCCATTGTTCTATTGCGGGCGGAGTCGCCAATGCCCCGAAGATGGGCGGAGAGTTGGGGTGCACGGCAATTCAGCTCTTCACAAAAAATAATAATCGCTGGGAGGCATCACCTCTGCTCCCAAAAGATGCCGAAGATTTTCAAAAGGCATGCGTCGAAAATAATATCAAACTTGCGTTTGCCCACACAGGCTATCTGATCAATCTTGCATCCCCCGAAAAATCTATTTTTGAAAAATCCTTTTTATCAATGCTTGCAGAACTTGAAAGGGCGGAGGAGCTGGAACTCCCCTATGTAGTTGTGCACCCCGGTTCGCACAAAGGATTGGGCGTGGCAGTGGGGATCGCGCACGTTGCCACGTCTCTCAAGAAATTGATCGATCAGACAGCCGGCTATAGAGTTAAAATCCTTCTTGAGACAACGGCCGGGCAGGGGAGCAGCGTCGGTTGCAAATTTGAACACTTTTCTGACATCTTCAGCAGACTCACAAAGGCCGAGCTGACAAGAATGGGTATCTGCTTTGATACCTCTCATGCATTTGCCGCCGGACATGACCTGCGGACAAAAGCCGCGTATAAGAAAACATGGGACGAATTTGACCGCCACATTGGCCTTGAATATTTGAAGGCGTTTCACTTGAATGATTCAACCAAAGACTTTGACTCTCACGTTGATCGGCACGAGCATATCGGAAAAGGGAAGATTGGTCTTGAGCCTTTTCGTTGGCTATTGAACGACAAAAGGTTTACAATGCTCCCCATGGTTTTGGAGACTCCAAAGGGGGAGACCCATGCCGAGGACAGAAGAAATCTAAAACTGCTTCACAGCCTCATGGAGGGCGCATGATAAGAAAAATATTTTCCATCTTCGGAATTGTTGCAATGCTGGCATTCTTCATGCCGTGGATCAAGGCCTGCGACAAAGTTGAAAGCGGTTTCGGCCTTTTTATAACAGGATCTCTCAATAATTTTGATGTCTCGTCGGTCTCATCTCTCAACTCCGGCATCCTCTTCTTTTTCGTCCCGCTCTTT
>CAZTCA010000062.1:0-9654 GCA_964612405.1 uncultured Pseudomonadota bacterium | reverse complement strand
TCAGTCGCCTTTCGCTTTCCAGAATAATTGTAACAGTGAACACAGGTCAGATTGCACTTAGAAGTTATCTCTAGTTGTACGCCAAGAGGGGCGCTAAAATACGGTGGTGTGATCCCCTCTTTAATGCGTTTTAAATTCCTCTTCTGGTGCTGTTGCAAAGTACGATACCAATCAATTGGCGACATGTCTTACATCATCTCTTCGGAAAGGGCTTCAACTTGTCTTATCAGAGAATTATAATTTTTTAACATACAGTTCAAACAATACTGAGCCTATTGAAAAAGTGGGGTGATATTTGATTATTATATCAGCCCCGGTTTTCAAAAACTTATTCGGTCTTTGCCGTCTCTTCCGTTGCCGTCTCTTCCGTTGCCGTCTCTTCCGTTACGACCGCGGCATCTGCAAGCTCTTCCGCGTAGTATGTGCCTTCGAGTAATGTGCCTGCATCTGCACTCACAAGTTCCTTGATAGTTGAAATTGCGTCGCCTTCTGCTGCGGCAAATTCAAACTTGAACGCTCCGGCGTTGATCATCTTATCTTCTGAAGCCATATTGAAACTATCAATTGTAATCTCGCCGCTTGATACTGTCATTTCTTTATAAGAGACACTGCATACTGAATATTCAGCATCTGCTGTCTGCTTTAACACAAATGACAGAACATCTTCGCCTGATGTGACGGAGATCTTAGTTGTATAATCACCAAGCTTCTCAGCTGTTGCCGCAACCTCTGCGCCCTCTTCCGCTGAAGCAAGCATCGTCTCAAGGACAACACCTGACTCTTCGGCCATCGCAACAGTCACGCCTTCAACCGCAATACACTCTGTTTCATCTGTTGCAAAATCAAGCAACACCTGATTCCCTGACGCATCCACGCCAACAACCGAACCGCTTGATCCGGCAGCGTTTGCAGAGCCATCACCATAACTATCTTTGAATGCTTCGCAGGCGACAGTTGACAAAGACAGGACTACGACCATTACCAGTAATTTTTTCATATCCCTTTACCCTCCGTTTGGTTATTTAGTTACTATCCCTCTCTCATATGGGTTCTCGTAAGAACAATAAAAAAGTTGCTAACTTTTTTATTTTTGTTTTGTGTTTTGTTTTGTTTTGTACCTACAACGTTTTGCGACGAATTGCAAGATTATACGATAGATGTAACTATTTGATATATATAGGCTTTACTGATTTTAGAGATTATCCGTAGCAGGTTCGTCGAGATTCACCTGATCCCAATCCAGACGTCCGTTAACAGCATGAACCATTATCCCCTCTTCGTTGATGAAATAAGATTCCGGCACTCTGTGGCTCTTGTACATCCCAGCCACGACTTCACCCTTGTCCAACAGGACCTTAATAGAATTTTTATCATCACCTAAAAAATCATTCACCTCAGCAAAACTCTCATCTTCGCTGATGGCCAAGATAACAACATCAGGATTATTCTTTTGAAATTTAATCAGACCGGGCATCTCTTTAGCACAGGTCGGACACCAGGTTGCCCAGAAATGGACTATCACGGAAGAACCTTTGTAATCACTCAACGCAACGATGTTTCCATCGGCATCTTGCAGACTGAATTCGGGAGCGATAGCCCCCGGAATAAATCTATCTCTATATAGACTGTAAGTATTCCACAACAGTATCAGCGCGGCTACAACTAATATGATCGCCAATTTTTTGGACATGGACTACTTCTTTTTTGCTGTCTTCTTTTTGGTGGGTTGCTTCTCGGCCTTTTTCTCAGTCTTCTTCTCGGCCTTTTTCTTAATCTCGGCGGTCAGAAATTCAATTATTGCCATAGGTGAGTTGTCGCCGTGCCTGAAGCCAAGCTTCAAAACTCTTGTATAGCCGCCTTTTCTGTCTCCAAAACGGTCTGCAAGTGTTGAAAAAAGTTTTTTGACCGACGACTTATCCTGCAGGATCGAGATAGCCCTTCTGCGTGCTGCAAGAGAACCGTCTTTCCCAAGAGAAACCATCTTGTCTGCAAGAGGTTTAAGCTCCTTCGCCTTGGCAAGTGTTGTCTCTATCCTGTCATTATTAACAAGCGCGGTGAGCATATTTCTGAAGAGCGCCTTCCTGTGCGACGTCGTTCTCCCCAATTTTCTGTGTGCTTTCCTGTGCCTCATAGTCTCCCTACTCTACTTCCTTTGGTCTGAACTTCTCTGCATCAACCGTGTCAAAACCATCCAGTTTCATGCCGAGAGACAGCCCCATTGAAGAAAGAATTTCCTTAATTTCGTTGAGTGATTTTCTGCCAAAATTCTTAGTCTTCAGCATTTCCGCCTCTGACTTCTGACAGAGTTCACCAATATGTTTAATCTCTGCGTTCTGCAGACAATTTGCCGAACGTACCGAAAGCTCAAGCTCATCAACCCTGCGATAAAGGTTCGGATTCAGTTTTGGTGAATCCTCGGCTTTAATCTCAACCTCTGCCGGCTCCGGGACCTCATCAAAATTGATGAATACCTGAATCTGTTCTTTTAATATCTTTGAAGCATATGCCAACGCATCGTCCGGTTTTACGGAACCGTCCGTCCAAATCTCGAGCGCCAGCTTATCATAATCTGTAATCTGGCCCACGCGGGCGTTAGTGATATTATAATTTACTTTCAAAACTGGCGTGAAAACCGAGTCGACCGGAATTGTGCCGATCGGCATGTTCTCAGCCTTATTTCTCTCTGCGGGAACATAACCCTTGCCGGTCTTGACATGCATCTCCATCTTTAATTTGCCTTCGCCTGAAAGTGTTGCGATATGAAGATCCGGGTTCAAAATCTCGGTCTTGCCTGATGTCTTGATATCACTGGCACGGACCTCTTTTTCGCCGGAGACATCAATGCTCATCACATCTCCGTCACCTTCATGAAGTTTGAGTCTCAACTCTTTTAGGTTGAGGATTATCTCAGACACATCTTCTCTGACGCCCTGTATCGTTGAGAACTCATGAAGCACGTTCTCTATCTTCACTGCCGTAACCGCCGCTCCCTGCAGTGAAGACAACAGGATTCTTCTGAGAGAGTTGCCGATGGTAACACCATAGCCACGCTCCAGAGGCTTCGCCACAAACTTGCCGTATGTGGGCGTTAGCTCTTCAGTCTCCAACTGTCTTGGTCTTATCAAGCTTCTCCAATTGCTATACATGTTAACTCCGTTTAGTCCGTTTGGTCCGTTTAGTCCGTTTGGTCCGTTTAGTCTATCAACAGACTTAACTGACCTAACCGACCTAACTGGCCCAACATTTACTTCGAGTACAATTCTACAATTAACTGTTCATTCATCGGCATTGTCAGCTGATCACGTGCCGGATAAGCTGTAACACTGCCGGTGCCTTTATCTTTATCAACCATTAACCATTCCGGCACTCCACCGCGGCGATCAATTCCTTCAACCGCCTCTTTGAACCACGCTTTTTCACGGCTCTTCTCTCTAACCTGAACGCTATCGCCCTGCTTCACTATATATGCAGGAAGATCCACTTTTTTATCGTTCACTTTGAAATGGCCGTGCTTGACCAGATGCCTCGCTTCTGTTCTCGATTTTGCAAAGCCCATTCTGTAAACCATGGTATCCAGACGACGCTCGAGAAGAAGCAACAGATTTTCACCCGTCACCCCCTTCATTCTCTCAGCCATTGCAAAATATCTTCTGAACTGGTTTTCAAACACACCGTAAATTCTCTTCACCTTCTGTTTTTCACGAAGCTGCATCGAATATTCGGTAGGCTTTCTGCGCATCGACTGTCCGTGCTGTCCGGGCGCATACGCACGCCTTTCGAAAGCACATTTATCGGTGAAGCATCTATCACCCTTCAGAAGGAGCTTCAAGCCCTCTCTTCTGCACAATCTACAAACTGAACCTGTATTTCTCGCCATAATTACCTACACTCTCCTCTTCTTTGGAGGCCTACAACCGTTATGTGGTATAGGAGTTAGATCTCTAATACTTGTTATTTTAATACCGACGTGGGCAATTGCCCTGACGGCTGATTCACGTCCGGAACCGGGGCCTCTTACGTAGACAACAACCGACCGCATTCCATATTCCTGCGCCTTCTTTGCCACCGTTTCGCCCGCGAGCTGTGCCGCAAACGAAGTCCCTCTCTTCGAGCCCTTAAAGCCTTTCGCTCCCGCGCTCGACCAGCAAAGAGTATTCCCCTGAAGATCACTGATCGTGATAATAGTATTATTGAAAGTGGCCTGAACATTAACAATACCGCTCGCCACGTTCCTCTTGAGCTTCCTCTTTACCTTAACAACCGCACCTTCTGCTCCGGCCTCTGCAGTCTCCGGGGTCTTTTCGGCTTCTGCCGGCTTTGAGGCGGCCGCGGCATTCTTTGAAGGCTTCTTGCCCTCTTTCACTTCCTTAGTCTCTTTTATTTCTTCTGACATTTTCGAAAACCGTCCTTTGTTTATAGTTTATAGTTAAAACTCTCAACTCTCAATTACTTATTTGGGGGCCGCTACCTGTTTTCTGCCGGCAACCGCAACCCTGGGTCTACCCTTTGCAGTTCTTGCATTTGTGTGTGTTCTCTGTCCTTTTGTGGGAAGATGTCTGATGTGGCGATTCCCACGATAAATACCAATATCCTTCATGCGCTTGATATTTCCCAAAACCTCGCGTCTCAAGTCACCTTCGACTTTAAGCTTTGCGTCGATGATTTCACGTATCTGAGCTATTTGTGCTTCGCTTAATTTCTCGGCGCGAAGACTGGCGTCAATCCCAGCCTCATTGCAAATCATCTTGGAGGTCTTTGGACCGATCCCATAAATATACCTCAAGGCATATTCAATCTTCTTCTTTGCTGGTATGTCTACTCCTGCAATTCTTGGCATTTAACAACCGTTTACCGTTTAATGTTTAATGTTTAACGTTTATCGATATTTCGATCAACGATCAACTATCAACTATCAACGATCAACGTCCTTAACCTTGTTTCTGTTTATGCTTCGGATTGGTACAAATGACTAGCACTTTACCTTTCCTGCGCACTATTTTACACTTATTACAAATTTTCTTTACCGATGATCTTATTTTCATAATTAGTTCGTTAGTTCGTTGGTGCGTTAGTACGTTGGCAAAACCAACACATTAATACACCTGCGTACTACTTTGCTCTATAGACAACTCTTCCTCTATTCAAGTCATAAGGGGAGAGTTCCACTGTCACTTTATCTCCCGGCAAAATTTTTATAAAATGCATCCTCATCTTGCCCGATATATGTGCCAAAATCTTGTGATCGTTGCCCAAATCCACCCGGAACATTGCATTTGGCAGTGTCTCTAAAACAGTCCCTTCAACAATTATCGCATCAGCTTTTGGCATCTAGTAACAGTTTATAGTTTATGGTTTATAGCTGATAGTTTAACAACCATCAACCATCGACTCTCAACTACTTAAAATATCCGGCCCTTCTTCAGTTATAGCAATCGAGTGTTCAAAATGAGCCGATAAACTCTTATCTTCAGTCACCACCGTCCAACCATCGGACAATGTCTTCGTTTTCCAGCCTCCAATATTAACCATCGGCTCCAAGGCCATCACCATTCCGACTTTAAGTCTGGTCCCGGTGTCGGCCTCTCCGAAATTGGGAACCTGTGGCTCTTCATGGAGTGAGGTTCCAATACCATGACCGACAAACTCGCGTACGACCGAAAAACCATGTTTCTCAACATAACCCTGTATCGCCGCTGAGATATCAAAAAGCCTGTTATCGGCTCTGGCTTTATCAATTCCGATCCGAAGCGCCTCTTCAGTCACCTTCAAAAGCTTTTCCGCCTCTTTTGAAACTTTACCGACAGCAAATGTCTTTGCCATGTCACCGTAGAAGCCATTCAGAAAAACTCCGCAATCGATGCCGATTATATCTCCCTCATTTAGAGTCCTATCCCCCGGAATTCCGTGGACCACCTCTTCGTTTATTGAAGTGCATAGAGTGTGTTTATAACCCCTATAACCCTTAAACGCCGGCCTGGCACCTTTTGAGAGGATCATCTCCTCCGCAATCCGGTCCAGGTCTACGGTCTTAACTCCAGGTTTGATTTCTCCGGCCAGACGTTCAACAACCTCGCGAATAATCTGATTGGCCGCCCGCATTTTTTCAATTTCATCGCGGGATTTGAGTACAATCATATCGGAAACCTCTATCTTTTATCTATCAAAGAACAAATCTCATCAAAAACTTTTGAAGAATCTGCACTTCCGTTCACATTCATCAACAACCCCTTCTTTTGATAATAACCAATCAACGGGGCAGTCTCTTTTTTATAAACATCGAGTCTATTCAAAATCGTCTCTTCTTTATCATCATCTCTTTGATAAAGAGAGCCGCCGCACTTATCACAAACACCGTCTTTTTTGGGCGGCGAGAATTCAACGTGATAAAGATCCTGGCACTTCGAGCACTGTCTTCTCCCGCTGAGTCTCTTCACAACCTTCGCCTCTGAAACCTCTATATTGATCACCGCGTCCAGTTTTGAATCGCCCAACATCTTTTCCAGTCCTTCCGCCTGATCAACCCTTCTTGGAAATCCATCAAGTATATATCCGTTCTTGCAGTCTGCCTCCAAAAGCCTCTCGCCCATCAGGTTAATGATCAGATCGCTCGGGACCAACTGCCCTTTGTTCATAAAAGAGGCAGCCTTCCCTCCAAGCGACGTCCCTTCTGCAATTGCGCGCCTCAGGATTTCTCCCGTGGAGAGCTGCGGCAGATTATATTTTTCAGAGAGCCTGACTCCTTGAGTACCCTTTCCACATCCCGGGGGACCTAATAAAACTATTTTCATACCGCCGTTTATCGCTTATCGTTTATCGCTTATCGTTTATCCATTTTTTCGATCAACGATCAACGATCAACAATCAACGACCCCTAGCCCTTCCTCCCCTTGAAACGTCCGCCCATCTTGGTACCCATAAAACCTTCATAATGGCGTGATAAAAGATGTGATTCAATCTGTGCAACCGTATCCATTGCAACACCAACAACAATCAGAAGTGATGTACCGCCGAAAACTGAAGCCAGACTCGGCGGAATTCCAAACTGTGTAATCAAAAAGCTCGGCAGCAAACAAATAAGCGTCACATATAAAGCACCGCCGAATGTAATACGCGTGAGAACCCTGTCTATATAATCGGATGTGTTTTTCCCCGGCCTGATGCCCGGGATAAAGCCACCGATCTTCCTCATGTTCTCTGCTACGTCTATCGGGTTGAATGTAACCGCCGTGTAGAAATAACAGAAGAATATGATCAATGTTGCATAGATGAAGTCATGAAACCAACCATAACTCAAAAAACCCGCTATCATCTGCATCTTCTCACTCTGAACGAACTGCGCAATCGTTGCCGGAAATAGGATAAGAGAGCTTGCAAAGATCGGCGGAATAACTCCTGCCATATTAATTTTCAACGGCAGATGAGATTCCTGACCCCCATACATCTTCCTGCCCACTATCCTCTTTGCATATTGAACCGGAATCCGCCTCTGATCTCTCTCGAAGAAGATGATGACTCCGACAACCGCCGCGATAAATAACATGAGAAGAAGAAAACCGAAGAGGCCGGCAAACTGCTCTTTTGTGTTCCATGCATCGCGTAACGCGCCTGGGATCCTTGTTACAATTCCCGAGAAGATGATGAGTGAAATTCCGTTTCCAATGCCGCGCTCGGATATCTGCTCGCCAAGCCACATGAGGAAACATGTACCGGCTGAGAGCGTCACCATGGTCGTTAGATAGAAAACAAGGCCGCCTGATCCGGGAAGTAAAATGCCCTGTTGTTCGAGGCCGTAGCTGATGCCGAAACCTTGAACCATGCTCAAAAGGACTGTGCCATATCTTGTATACTGAGTGATCTTTTTTCTTCCGGCCTCGCCCTCTTTCTGCATGGTCGCAATCGCCGGAACAGCAACTGCCAGAAGCTGGAATATAATAGATGCACTGATATACGGCATGATCCCAAGTGCAAAGACACTGAATCTCTCCAGAGCTCCACCTGAAAACAAATTAAAGATTTCAAAGACCGTCCCCTGAGAGATAATACGCTTCAGGGCCTCGGCGTTGATTCCGGGTGTCGGAACAAAGATGCCGATCCTATAAACACCGAGCATCATAATCGTGAAGATGATGCGCCTTCTCAGCTCGGGTATTTTTGCAATATTTCCAACAAACGCCATTAACTTACCTCAACAACTGTGCCACCGGCAGCTTCAATTTTGGCACGCGCCTGTTTTGAAACTTTATGAGCTTTAATCTTTATTGGATTTTTAAGCTCGCCTCTTCCCAAAATCTTCAAACCGTCCTTCAATTTTTTTATCACACCCTTTTCAAGCAAAAGCTCAGGCGTAACTTCCACACCTATTTCAAGCTTTGAAAGCGTGTCCAAATTGACCACAGCAAATTCTTTTCTAAAAATATTATTGAAACCGACCTTGGGCAGTCTTCTCTGGATCGGCATCTGCCCGCCTTCATGCCCGCGCTTGTGATATCCGCCGGATCTGGCCTTCTGACCCTTGTGACCGCGCGTTGAAGTCCCGCCATGGCCTGTCGCATCACCACGTCCCAGTCTCTTCACTCTATGTCTTGCACCCCTTGTGGGCTTGATTTCATTAAGCTTCATCGTTAGACCTCAAATATGCTATTCTCTCGGGAGATTTAAGACTCTGCAACGCATTCATTGTTGCTTTGACAACGTTGTGCGGATTGTTTGTGCCAATGCACTTTGTCAAAATATTCACAATACCGGCGGCTTCTACTACTGCACGGACCGCGCTCCCGGCGATAACTCCGGTTCCCGGAGATGCCGGTATCAAAACCACTCTTGCGGCACCATATCTGCCGATGATCTCGTGTGGAATTGTTTGATGCTGCACCGGAACATCGACCATCTCTTTTCTTGCTCTCTCAGTTGCCTTCTTGATCGCACCGGGGACTTCGTTGGCTTTTCCAAGCCCTACTCCGACCCTGCCGCTTCCAGTGCCAACAACTGCAAGTGCTGAAAAGCTGAATCTCTTTCCGCCCTTGACGACCTTTGCCACACGCGCAATGTGGATGATCTTCTCAAAATTCTCACCAGTCCTTCTTTTTTCTCTTTCAGCCATAACTAAAATACCAATCCTTTTTCACGCGCCGCATCAGCAAGCGCTTTAATACGACCATGGAATGGGTATCCATTCCGGTCAAAGACAACATTTTTGATCCCTTTTTCAATTGCTTTTGTAGCCAGAGTAGATCCAACCTTAATGGATGCATCATATTTCTTCTTTTTATCTACGGAGGCGGCACTCTTTCCAACTGTAGATGCACTGACCAGAGTAACCCCCTTCACATCGTCAATGATCTGAGCATAGATATGCTTGCCGCTCTTGAAGACAGTGATCCGCGGTCTATCAGACTTGCTGACAATCCCTTTTCTCACACGTCTTTTTCTTCTTAGTCTGCGTTTATTCTTATTAATTGCCATAAAATCACCTAAATAAAATTATTTACCCACACCACCAACTGCACCGGCCGCCTTTCCGACCTTCTTCCTTACGATTTCATTTTCATATCTGATACCCTTACCCTTGTATGGTTCAGGCGGTCTCAGTTTTCTAATCTTTGCCGCAGTCTCTCCAACCAGATATTTATCAATTCCTGTGATGCTTAGCCTTGT
>CAZTCA010000061.1:0-9695 GCA_964612405.1 uncultured Pseudomonadota bacterium | reverse complement strand
AAAAATAAAATAGACACGAGTAGCTACCTTCGGCATTTCACAGACCCCCAATACAGCCGAGCATCTGGCTTTGCCAGTGCGAGGCGCGGGGGTTTGGGGGTATTGTGGAATGCCGACAAAAATAAAATAGACACGAGTAGCTACCTTCGGCATTTCACAGACCCCCAATACAATGGAGGCGCGGGACGGAATCGAACCGACGTGTAACGGTTTTGCAGACCGTTGCTTTACCACTTAGCAACCGCGCCATTTGCCATACTTCAAAAATTTCCTTCTTAAATACGGTGCCTTTTTCAAACCACCGTAAATATAATCTAATATCATCTCGGCTTCAATCGTCGAATATCTAATTTGATAACTTCTCGTGCTCCTTACAACATTCTGGTCCTTTACACCCAAGGCACCAGCAAGCCTTTTCGACAAAGCCAAGAGGAAACCCCTACTACCAGAAGTGAATATAACTCGCAATCTTTTATTACCCTTTTCACAATACAAACAGCCATCTCCATCAAAATAACCACGAACAAAATAGGACAAATATTCGTCAGGAACATCCGGAAAACTCATTGTTTTTGATTTTCTGGGGCCAACGCCAATCCTTATTAAGTCATTACAAATTTCTCTGCTTCCTATGCTTATATAGTAGTGAATCTTTTCGATGTCTCCGCAACCGCCCTTTTTTCTGCTGTAAATGCCACCGCCAAAATCCATAACGTCTCTAATACCTTCAAGAACATCTCTGTCATTGCTGTAAAACCTTAAATAACTTGTGCGGGAAGGTTTGGAATCAACAATTGACCCATCGGCAAATAGATATCCCAACACGTAGGCCATTGAGGGATTCCATTTTTTGAAAAAGGTTTTATTAACAACCTTTCTATTAAAGCCCCCTCTTTTATCTAATAAATTCAACATGATAGGCAATTATCTAATCCATACATGGACCGACTGTCAAGAAATAGATCTTGACGTATAATATGCAAAGGATATAATTCACCGGATTTATGGAAGAAAAATTCACACCCTCACCTGAGGTCGGTAGCGACATAACCCCTCTTCCTGAGGTCGTGTCAACCTCCACAAAAAAGAGGACTGGCCCAAAATCGACGCTTCCAAAGCCGGAGATCCTGAAGACCAAAAAAACAAAGACCGCAAAAAAGAGATCTGCATCGGCTCACAGACGGAAAAAGATAAAAACAAAGACTGCCACAATCACACACCCGACATTAGAAGTGAAAGAGAGAAACCGTTGGATCGTCCCCGTCTCCAACCTGGCGTTGTTGATTGCCATCTTTGCAATCATCTTTGCGGCGCACAAGGCCATTCAGAAAAGTACCAGAGTGCCTGTTGGAACCGAAAGAGGGATTGCGTTGGGCGAGAAGCCGACACAGGAAGAGGTTGATGAGATGAGGTCCATGCTGGGCAAATCTGCCTCAGATGAAGATAAAGTTTTGACAACTGAAGAAATGGCCGCAACGTTAAATGAGAACTTGCAGGCCGATCAAGTCGTTGTTGTTGAGCCTGAAAAAGTTGTGGGGAAAAAGAGCTTCCGCGATCCATACACAAGCGGTGGCCCGCTCGATCTGGACAGAAGATCGTTAAACGAACCTACTGATATTTCAAGGCAGATATCTGAACTTATCAACCCGTGGAACGGCGGCGGTGCACTTGATCTGGATCGGGAAGAAAAACGTCTGGAATATAGAAAGAATAACTACCTTTCCATGCAGGAATCTGATAACACTGCCCCCTGATGTTATCAAAAATACCGACAGAAAAGATAATCAAGACAGCGCTCTCCAAGGGCGGAGATTTTGCCGAAATTTTTGCTGAGAGATCCGAGATCACATCAATAGCCCACGAGAACAGAAAGATCGAACGCGCCAGCACCGGTGTTGACGCTGGCTATGGCATTAGATTGACAAAAGACGGCTGCACTTCTTACGGCTTCACAAACGATCCGGACAATCTTTTAGAAATAGCCTCGTCGCTTAGCGGTACACCATCGGATATAAAATCGCTGAAGAAGAATAAACCGCAAAATTCAAAGAGCAAGGCCGCCGAAGATATTGATAAAAAGATAGAGATAGTCTCCAAGGCCGCTAACGCCGCATGGTTATATGACAAATGTGTCAGGCAGGTGCAGATCGTCTGGCGAAACACAATCAGAGACTGCTGGGTCGTCAACTCCCGCGGTGTGAACGGAAATAACAGACACATAGACACAGTACTTGTGGCGATGATCACCACAGAGCGGGACGGAATCGTTCAGACCGGATATGAACCTGTCGGAGGTCCTTTTAATTTATCCTACTTCGATGGAGACAAGTCTGAAGAGGTTTCTCTAGCGGCGGTGAAGAGGGCTATTTTGATGCTGAACGCCGGACATGCCCCGAGCGGACCGATGCAGATTGTGATTTCATCGGAGGCCGGCGGAACCATGATCCACGAAGCGGTTGGGCATGGGCTCGAGGCGGATATCGTCCACCAGGGCATTTCCATTTATAAAGATAAAATCGGATCACAAGTTGCATCAAAACTCGTGACTGTTGTTGATGATGCAACAATCCCTGGATTAAGGGGCTCATATAAATTCGATGACGAAGGAAAACCTGGCGAAAAAACTGTCTTGATAGAGGATGGAATTTTAAAAACATATATGCATGACCTGAAATCCTCCAAGAAAGATGCCGTCAACCCAACAGGAAACGGGAGGCGCGAGTCGTACAGAAACCGCCCGATCGTCAGAATGACCAACACTCTTATTGTTCCCGGCAAAGATGATCCGGAATCTATAATCAAGTCTGTCGGCAAGGGTCTCTTTGCGAAAAGGATGGGGGGCGGACAGGTCAATACCTTGAACGGTGACTTTGTCTTTGAGGCACAAGAGGCATATCTGATTGAAAATGGCAAAATCGGCGAGCCGGTCCGCGGAGCAACCCTGATCGGAAACGGGCCCAAGATCCTGATGGAGATTGATATGGTGGGAACCGATTTGGGTTATGGAATTGGCACGTGCGGCAAAGAGGGTCAGGGCGTACCGGTCGGGCACGGAATGCCAACAATCAGGATACCAAACATCACCGTCGGCGGAACCGCCTAGGCGTTTGTCGGAAAATTCGCTTTGTCATCGCGAGGAGGCGGGGCTGACGCGGCGATCCGGTGAATTCAAATGATTACACTGGATTGCTTCGTCGTTTCACTCTTCGCAATGACATGTAATGGCATTTCCCGACACACACCTAAACAAGCGCAATAAAATTTACCTGTCTTCTCGCGTCTTCCTTGTCTCTTCTGAAAGAGATGAAACGGTCATCACAGTGTGTACATATCCGGGCAATCTCAATTTTATCAACTCCCGCCTCTGCGAGTTGAGTACGATTCAGCTCCTGCGTATCCACCCTGTCCTTCTCTTTTAGATGAATCCCGTTTGCCGCAAATTCATCAGCCACATCCTGGCCTATCTCATAACATTTCCCCAAGATTGCCGGACCGATCGCGGCGCGAATATCTTGCGGTTTGGATCCAAGTTCTTTCACAAAATAATCAATTGTCTTTAACGTAATCTTTTGAGCAGTCCCCTTCCATCCGGCATGGACCGCCGCAACAATTTTCTTCACCGGATCATGGAGAAGAATCGGAACACAATCGGCAGTACGGATATAACAGATTATGCCGGGCGTGGTGGATATGAAAGCATCAGCCTTAACTACCGCTGATCGTTTATCGTTTATCGTTGATAGTAAAACAATTTTGTCAGAGTGGATCTGGTCATGCTTT
Source organism: uncultured Pseudomonadota bacterium (assembly GCA_964612405.1). Classification (GTDB taxonomy): domain Bacteria; phylum UBA10199; class UBA10199; family 1-14-0-20-49-13; genus CAZTCA01. The sequence continues at coordinate 5,915 of CAZTCA010000061.1, read as the reverse complement.
ATAAAGAAGGGGTTCTTGATTCCGGACTCGTTTGCCGCCTCTTCAATAGTCGTTGGACCGATAGAGAAGCCGTGGGCCACGCTACCGTCTTTAAATATCTTTGAAGTTATGAAATCCATAGTTTCAGTTGTTCCAGTAAGCTGGAAAAATCGGGAGCAATCGGCGCCTCAAACTCTACCATCTCCCCCGTCCCCGGATGTTGAAAACCCAGCTTATAAGCATGAAGTGCCGGCCTAGAAATCACTTTAACTATCTCCACTAACTCCTTATCCTTGAGCCTCTTAACAGCGTTCACTCCGCCATACGTCTCGTCCCCGACAAGCGGGTGCCCAATCGCCGACATATGCACCCTGATCTGGTGAGTTCTCCCGGTCATAAGCTGGATCTCTACATACGTCAGTTCGTTCCCGAACCTCTTCAACACCTTGTACCCGGTCCTTGCAATTCGACCCTTTTTTGTCTTGGTCGACATCTTCTTCCTGTGGGTTACATGACGCCCGATTGGTTCATCTATCATCCCTTCATCGTTGGGGAGTTTTCCAAAGACGATCGCCCTGTAAATCTTTTTTACTCCCCTATCCTTGAATTGCTTTGAAAGGGCCAGATGCGATTTATCATTCTTGGCCGCAACAATCACGCCGGAGGTCCCCTTGTCCAGCCTGTGAACAATCCCGGGTTTTAATTCGCCGCCGATGCCGGAGAGGTCTTTGCAGTGACCAAGAAGTGCATTGACTAAAGTCCCGCTCTTATTTCCAACAGCCGGATGAACGACCATGTCCGGAGATTTATTTATAACGATAATGTCTGAGTCCTCATAGAGGATGTTTAACTTGATATCCTCGGGAATTATCTCCGTCTTTTCAGGAGGGGGTATATCGACCTCAATCTTTTCATTGCCTCGCACCTTCTGCGCCGGTTTTTCACAGACCGCTCCCGCGATCTTCACACATCCGGATTCAATCAAGCGTTTGATCTGGGAACGTGTGATTTTGGGATGAAGTGTTGATATGTAAAGGTCCAATCTCATAGTTTTTACGATTTACAATTTACGATTCACAATTCACGACTTATGGTTCCAGCTCAACATTCCAGTAACTGAAATCAATAAAGTTGATGAAGGGCTTCCACTCATTGTAGCGAATCCGGTGTTGAGACAGATCAAAGAACGGCACAGACTCCGGCTTGAACGGTTTCCGGACAAGCTTCATGCGCGCCTCTTCCGGCGTTCTCCCACCCTTCTTTCTATTGCAGGCGTGACAACTGGTAACTATATTTTCCCACGTTGTTAGGCCGTCTTTGGATCTTGGAATAACGTGATCCAGATTCAGCCTATTGCGGGGAAATGTCTTTCCGCAATACTGGCAAATGTGACGGTCTCTGAGAAGGATGTTCAACCTTGAAAAGCGGATCCCGCGTTTGGGAACACGATCATAAGCGATCAGGACAATAACTCGCGGGATGCGGATCATTTTTCCGACAATCCCGACAGATTCATCATGCGCCGCAACGGAGAGTTCGGCCCAGCTGTGAAAATCGAAAGTTCTGTATTGGTCGTCTACCGCCTTGGCTACCCCCTGATAGAGCATGATGAAGGCGCGCCTCAGTGTAGTGACATGCACCGGGAAATAATTCTTATTCAAAACCAGTACAGACGATGAAAGCATTTAACCCTCTATTCTTCTGCAGTTGCCTCAGTCAAAGGTGCACAGCCACAACAACAAGGCCCGGCGGCCTCGGCTCCGGCCTTCGCCTTCTTTTCGACAATACTTCTATAAGCCAGGAAAATAATTGCGCACATAATCAGCCCGACTCCGATCAACTGAAAGGTGCTGGGGTATCTTTGATCAAATATTATCGCCAATAAATAGGTTGCAATGACGCCGGCCATAATACTCGAGGCACGGTTGGCGGGAACGCAAAATGTATGCTCTCTTCTGTCCAGATAAATAAGACTGCCAAAGAGCCCCGTTCCATACGAGAACGTTCCTATCAAAAAGATGTACCAAAAGAATCCACTGTACGGCAAAACAGTAAAGCCGGACCAGATCAGGCCTGGGATTGTGGATGGGGCCATTTTAGAACCTGCCAAACCGACAAGGAAGAGGGCCAGAAAAAGCGAAATGTTAGCAACCAACTGCTCTTCCGCAAAATACCGCCTTCTTTCTGACGAATCCTCCGTCTTTGCCTTGTTGCTCATGAATAATAACCTGAAAAAGTAAACAAACAAATAGATCGCAATATCAATTGCGCATATGATTGTGATAGCAGTTGCCGCTTTTTCAAAAAACGAGATCAGCAATGCACCCAAACTCAACCCAGATGCGACCCACGACGGCCAGTAAATCTTTCTTTTCCTTTTTGCAATCAGGTCTACGGCCGGCGCCATAACAAGAACACCGCCACGCATAAGCAACATCGCAAAAACTATGCTAACGCCGTCGAATGTGTATGCCAGAGTGGTTGTGATAATCTGACCCGCCGTGCACAATCCGGAGATAAATGTAAACCATTGAGGCCTGGGGATTGAGACTCCCAAAATCGTCGAGTGGGTAGTATACTTCCACCATCCGGCAAGTGTGATAAACAGCAACATGCAGGTTGAGCTGGCAAGCACCGCGATAGGTTGAATTGCGAATCCATCAAGACCGGAGCCACCCATTCCGCCAAACAGTCCCTTGGTAACCATCTTCGTCATCATCGAGTATGGAACATATGAAGCAAAATATCCAAAACAGAGTGCCGCCACTCCAAACACCGCCAATTTTTTCCCGATGCTCTGCGTAAAACTCATGTCTCCCCCTTGGTTAAAATCCCAGCTCTTTCAATCCTACCCTGATCATCATGATGGCGATTGCCGCCAAAAATAAGTGCACAATCTTTGACGTCGCCTTCATCCCGTTAACGCCAAACACTCTGCTGATCTGCCAGCTGTATAAGAATATCACAAATGTAATAGCTATATTTGCAACAAGACTCGCCGCTATCCACCAGACTTTATGAATATCAACCTGCATTAGAAGTGTCGTCAATGCCGCAGGTCCCATGATAAGCGGCACTCCAAGCGGAACGATGCCCACGCCCTCCAGCCTTTCGCTGGTGCCAATTGGCAAAATTCCGGTAACGGCGATAAACAAGAGGATCAATCCTCCGGCGATCTTGAAATCTCCCGGCGTGATGTTCAGGAATACAAATAAAGTCTTGCCAAGGAGTATAAAGAGAATCGAAACAATGAGGGCCGTCCAGCATGCCTGCCAGATGATCTTTTTCCGCTGGCTACGTTCCAAGCCTTCCGTGAGACTCAAGAATATCGGTGTATTGCCGGCAATATCCATGGCAACAAAGAGTGGGATGAAGCAGAGGAGGAATGTTTTCATTTGGTTCGTTGGTGCGTTAGTGCGTTGGTTCCTTGGTTAAAGACTTAAATTAATAAAATTCAATAGTTCGCCGTTTTTCATCAAGCTCAGCACTTTTTCAATATCCTTATATATCACGCGATCGGTCTCAAGTGTCGGAACCTGTTTTCTGATGGCATCATATATCACTTTTGTTCCGGAGCCTAAATCCAGATGACGCTCATGCATATCAACCGCCTGCGCCGCTGACAAGAGCTCAATTGCGATAATTTTTTCGCAGTTGGTGATTATCTGAACCAGTTTACGTGCCGCCCACATCGACATGCTGACAAAGTCTTCCTGTCCGCCAAATGTTGTTAGAGAGTCGACGGAGGCAGGATGTGCCAGTGTCTTATTTTCAGAGACAATCGAAGCGGCAACCGTGTGCGCAAGCAGAAGTCCGGAATTGAGGCCGGAATTTTTTACCAGACCCTTCACAATCAATTCCCCCTGCTTTGGATTTGTCATCTGTTCGGTCCTGCGCTCGGACATGCCGCCAAATGTCGCCATGACATGCGAGAGATGATCGCAGGCAAACGCAACCGAGACGCCATGAAAATTCCCTCCGGACACAATCTCATCGCCAAGGACAAGCGGATTGTCCGTGGATGAAGCAAGTTCGAACTCAATCAGCCTTCTTGCATATCTATAGGCGTCCAGGACCGCACCATGAACCTGCGGAATGCACCTGAAAGAATAAGGATCCTGAACACGCGAACAATGCTTGTGATCTTTGATAATCTTGCTCCCCTTGAGCATGCCGCGAATAAATTTGGCTATATCGGCATGACCCGCGTGCGGTCTCACCAGCGCGATCTTGTTATCAAAGGGTTTTAGCGACGCCCTCTCGCCTTCAAGCGAAAGCGCCGCGGCGGCATTTGCATGTTTAATAAGTTTATCAGCACTCCTCAGCGCGGCAACGGCCACTGCAAGAGAGGCCTGCGTGCCGTTGACAAGTGAGAGGCCTTCTTTAGGGGCAAGTTTCAGGCCATCCTCAACAAGGGCGAGGGCGATATGTGCCAGTGGCGCCAAATCTCCGGATGCACCGACCGAGCCCTGAGACGGAACATGCGGAATCTTACCTTTATTGATGAATTTGATCAGATATTCCAGCAGTTCATAGCGAACTCCTGAATATCCCATTGCCAGGACATTTGCGCGAAGCAACATTATCAGTCTGACGATGTCGTCCGGAAACGGCTCGCCAACGCCCGCCGCATGGCTTTTTACGAAATTATATTGCAGTGTCTCCAGATCTCCGTCGGATACGCGCGTGTTTGCAAGATTTCCAAAACCGGTATTGATTCCATAATGTGCCTTGCCGTCATTTAAATGGCTATCAACAACCTTTCGCGAGGCATCCATCTTCTTTTTGACCTCGCTAGCGATCACAACTTTTCCGGCGGAATCGAGCCAGCCCCAAAGCTCATCCAAGCTGGGAGCGGCACCATTAATCACGAAATTCTTGTGTTGCTTTTCCATGTCTATTCCTATAAAGGTTAGCCCTACTGTCTGGGGGATATCAATGCTGAAAAGTGTAAAAAAATCAACTGCTAAAAAGAAAAAGACCACCGCAAAAAAGGTGGTAAAAAAGAGCGTGGCAAAGAAACCGGCCAAAAAGCCCGCAAAGCGAGTCGCAAGAACAAAGCCCGCAAAAAAGCCTACAAAAAAAGCGATAAAAAAATCTGTAAAAAAACCGGCGGTGGCGCTTCAAGTCCAACCGATAGCGCAGCACGAAGGACAATTCATCGCGGAGCAGGCAAAATTTCAGATCGGGCCAACACAAAACTCCGGCAAATTCGAGGCACACAATCTCCCGAATGAATATGGAAAAGACCGGATAATCCTTCTTATAATCGATCATTCTTTCGTCTTCACGTATTGGGAAGTGAGGCCGGAACATCTCCGCGATGGCAATAACAGGCTCACGCTCCGCTTCTGTGATGTCAACGCCAACAAATCCTGGGATGTCTCAATCTATGAGAGAATCGGCACATGGTATCTGAGACTGGAACACCCTTCCCAACTTCTGAAAGTGGAGATCGGCCTGAAGGATGTTCACGGTAATTTCCGCGGCATTGCATCTTCAGGTACAATGCACATGCCAAGAAATGCGCTTGCGGCACGTGGTCCGATAAAGTGGATGCTGGTCGCTCCATCGGGCGAAAAAATTATAACGGAAGCGGAAGAATATACGGATGCGGACTTAGAACTGCTAAAGAAGATACTCGGAGATTATTATTTCAATCTGTTGAGACGCGGGCGGTTTCCGCAGATCGGGGGATCGCGGTTTGGGTATTGAAACCTTTCTTGAACAGAATCAGCTATTGGTCCTCATTGCCATCATAATGCTCGGCTACACGCTGGGCTATATCAAAATAAAAGGGGTCTCCCTCGGCGCAAGCGCGTGTCTATTTGTGGCCGTCGCCGCCGGCTGGCTCGGCGCGCGCCTGCCTCACATCATCACAATGCCGATTGTCATACTTGGAATCGCAATAACCACGATAACAATGACAGTCTCAA
>CAZTCA010000060.1:0-9697 GCA_964612405.1 uncultured Pseudomonadota bacterium | reverse complement strand
CATCCATACGACATGCACGCAATCAACCAGATGGATAAGTTGTTCAGTGAAGATCACAAAGACACAAACTACCTTGCGCGTCGCGAAAAGACGATTATCGTCGGGTGCGACCCGGTCAAGGCGAGTAAGTGGTCTTTCTGGGCATCGATGGGGTCTTCAACCGTGGAAAAGGGCTTTGACCTCTGGCTGACAGATCTTGGAGATAAGTACTATGTTGCCGTTGGAACAAAAAAGGGGAAATCACTTCTCAAACTCGCAAAGACAAGGTCGGCAAAAGACGCTGACGACATCAAACTAAAGCCAATTAAAGCAGACTTGAACAAACTCTGTGAAGCAAGAAAAATCACCTGCAAATCAAAAGATCTGACAACCCTCTTTGCATCAAAAACAGATGACGCGATTTGGGAGGAGCGGGCAAAGAAGTGTTACTCATGCGGTTCTTGCAATCTTGTATGCCCCACTTGTTACTGTTTTGACGTGAGAGAAGATATAGAACTGAGTCTGGCGGCCGGGAAACGCATAAGGACCTGGGATGGTTGCATGCTCGAGGAATTTGCAAGTGTTGCCAGCGGCGAAAATTTCCGCGAAGAGAGAGCCGATAGGTTCAAACATCGTCTATTCAGGAAAATGGTCTATATGCCGGAGAAGATCGGTGAATTGGCATGTGTGGGATGTGGAAGATGTTCAAGCGTGTGCCTGCCCGACATTGCCGACCCGGTGAAGATAATCAATGAATTGAAGGGTTAATACCAGAGGGGAACAATGGAATCACTCTATCTGCCCAAAAAGGCAAAAATTTTAAAGAACAAAAGTCTGACCGCATCCGAAAATCTCTTTGAGATCGAATTGGAGGGGGGCAAGTCGCTTGGTCACAAACCCGGCCAGTTCGTAGAGGTATCAGTCTTTGGTGTGGGAGAAGCACCGATATCAGTAAGCTCCTCTCCAACAAAAAAGAAGACGTTTGAGCTGGTGGTCAGGAAGACCGGAAATGTCACAAACGCACTTCATGCCGCAAAGGTCGGGGACACAATCGGTATCAGGGGCCCGTTTGGAACGCACTTTCCCTATGATGAACTTGAAGGAAAAGATCTCCTCTTTGTCGCCGGCGGCATCGGCCTCGTCCCGGCCAAATCGTTTATAGATTATGCGATTGAGAATAAGAAGAAATATGGAAAAATCACTCTTCTCTTCGGGGCCAAGTCTCCCGCTGAAAGATTATTTATCAATGAATTAGGTCGTTGGAAAGAACAGATTGAATTGCACGAAACCGTGGACAAGGGAGATGCCTCATGGAAAGGGAACACCGGAGTCATCACCACCCTCTTCCCCAAAATAGATATCAATCCAAAAAACACATACGCAATCGTCGTCGGCCCTCCGATTATGTATAAATTTGTCCTGATCGAGTGCAAGAAGAAGGAGATACCCGATGATCAGGTTATCGTATCGCTTGAGAGGCGCATGAAATGTGGCGTCGGCAAGTGCGGCCACTGCCAGATGAACGGTGTTTATGTCTGTCAAAAGGGACCGGTCTTTAAATATAGCGAAATTAAACCGTTGGAGGAAGCGCTGTGAGCAAACCAAGAGTCGCAATTTTCGATTTTGCGGGATGCGAAGGTGACGAACTTCAGATCGTAAACCTTGAAGAGAACCTTCTTACCCTGCTGGGTCACATTGATGTCGTCTCGTTTCGCGAAGGGATGAAGGAACATTCAGACGATTATGATATCGCGTTCATTGAAGGATCCTGCACAAGGGAATCCGATGAAGCAAGACTGAAGGAGATTCGTAAGAACGCAAAACTGGTTGTAACGATCGGCGCCTGCGCCTCAATCGGCGGCATTAACTGCCTGAAGAATTTTCGCGATGAAACCACAGTTCGCAAAGAAGTCTATGGCGACAAGTATGAGATGTATGAAACATATCCGGCCAGACCGATCGACGCCGTCATAAAGGTCGATTTCAAGGTCCACGGGTGCCCGATAGACAGGACCGAGTTTGTGAATATTGTAAAATCGCTACTTGCCGATCAGAAACCCTTTGTCCCCAACTATCCGGTCTGTGTTGAGTGTAAAAAGAACGAAAACGTATGCGCGTTCGAAAGGGGCCAGACCTGTGTCGGGCCTATCACCCGCGCCGGATGCAACTCCTGTTGTGTCAATGAAGGTGCGATCTGCTGGGGTTGCAGGGGGCTCGTAGACAATCCCAACGAAAATGCACACAAGGAAGTTCTGGATAAATACGGTCTGAATTTAGATGAGCTTAAAAATAAATTTAAACTCTACTTTGGAAACACTTATCAGGAGAAATAGATGGTCAACACTAATTTAAATATCGATATACATCACGTAACCAGAGTTGAGGGGCATGGAAATATCACCGTCAACGTCAAAGACGGCAAGATTGAAAAATGCCAGTGGAGCGTCGTTGAGGCCCCCCGCTTTTTTGAAGCGATGGTAGTCGGACAGAAATGGGACGTCCTCCATCACATCACTTCAAGAATCTGCGGCATCTGTTCAATCGGCCATACACTCACTTCGCTCAAAGCAACTGAATCGGCATTCGGCATAAAGATCTCGCCAATGTCATCAAAACTCAGAAGGCTTGCTGTGCACGCAGAGAATCTTCAGAGCCACACCCTTCATGTCGGTTATCTTATTTTGCCTGATCTGATGGGAGTCGGAAGTGTTATCCCTCTGGCATCGAGCCACCCTGCCGAGGTCAACATTGTAGTTGGGCTTCACAAGGTTGCCAATCAGATGAGTGGTCTTGTCTGCGGCCGCACTACCCACCCGCAAAGGCTCATCCCGGGCGGATTTACTAAATACCCCACGAAGGATGAATTGAAGGCCCTTCGCGATAAATTGGACGGATCATGGGGAGATATTACAACAGTCGCAAAGCTCGTGCTCTCGCTGGCCGGCAAATTGCCAAACTTTACCAGAGAGACAGAGTTTATCGCCCTGACCAGCAAAGATGAATTTGCGCTTTATGACGGACTCATCGGCTCGACGGACACCGAGAGTGCTCCGGTTGAAAGATATCTTGAATACACAAATGAATATCTGGTTCCGGAATCGACCGCAAAATATGCCAAGCATGCAAGAAAATCTTATATGGTTGGCGCGCTGGCAAGGATTAACAAGAACTATGACCGGCTCTCACCAAAGGCCAAAGAAGTTGCGGCAATGTTCAATCTAAAGCCGGTCTGCCACAACCCTTATATGAACAGTGTGGCACAGCTGGTTGAAATCGTTCACTCAACCGAGGACTCGATCAGAATTATCGATGAAATTCTTGCCGACAACTCATACAACATTAAGAACACGTGCGTTGAATTCAAGCCCAAGGCCGGTCGCGGCTTCGGTGGTGTTGAAGTTCCGCGCGGCATCCTCTTCCATGATTACACATACAATGAGAGAGGCTTCTGCGAAAAGGCAAACTGCATCATACCCACAAACCAGAACCACGCCAACATTCAGCATGACATGGAAGCGCTCGTCCCGCAAATTCTTGACAAGCCAAAACCTGAAATCGAGCTGACACTTGAAATGCTGGTCAGGGCTTATGATCCGTGCATCTCCTGCTCAACGCACATGTTGAACGTTAAATTCAAAGAGTAATGCATTCCACGGCAATAATCGGGGTCGGCAACAAACTCATGGGCGATGAGGGCGTGGGGATTCATGCAATTGAATATATGCGTGAAACTCTGTCATCCCCGCAAAAGCGGGAATCTCAAGCACCTTCACGAGATCCCCGTTTTCACGGGAATGACATGCAATTTGACCTGATTGACGCAGGAACAGGCGGCGTCACCCTTCTCCATATGTTTGAAGAATATGATCGTGTGATCTTGATTGACTGCGCAGATTTTGGAGGCACTCCGGGAGAGGTCAAGCGCTTTGACCTTGAAAAGGTCTCCCTCACAAACGATGACAGCCAAATCTCTCTTCACGGCACAAGCATTGCCGGAATACTGGAGTTGGGGAAAAGACTCGGCAAAAAAATCCCAAAGATAGACATCGTTGCCGTGCAACCGGCCAAACTTGATTATTCAATGGATCTGTCTAAAGAATGCAGTCTTTCGCTTGAGACAATTGCCACCGTTGCGAAAGGCCTGTTGCGCTGAAACGCCTGCTAGTCAGTATACTTCTTGACTGTTTCGATCAGTTTTTTGGGTTCGATCGGTTTCTCAATAAACTCTTTCACGGGCATCCAGTCTTCGCTGATCTCTTTCTTTGAAAAACCTAGCTTAAATTTAATGTTAACCGCCGAGAGGATCACCACCGGGATATTCTTCACCTGCGGGTCATTGTGAAAGCTCCTCCCCAGCTCAAACCCTTTGGATGAATCTTCCGGAAACATGACATCCAAAATGATCATGTCGGGCTTCTCTTTCTTTATCATTTGAAGCGCTTCGGACGCGTTCAGCGTGGAAGCAACCTCATACCCGCTCTGAGTCAGAACCATGCTCAGCGCATCAACAATATCACCATCGTCATCAACAATAAAAACCTTCTTAGACATATTATCCTCCCTTTTTTATTTTTTAAATTGCATATTGACCGCTGTCCCCACTCCTTCTTCACTATCTATCCAGATCCTCCCCTTATGTACGTCCATTATCTCCTTGGCAATGCTCAATCCAAGCCCTGTCGAGCTCTTATTGATGGAAGCGGCCTTTTCGGTCTTGAAATACTCATGAAACACCTTTTCAATGTGCCCCTTGCCAATCCCTATACCCTTATCCGAAACCGAAAGGATTCTGATCCTGTTTTTTGATACGCTCATCTCTACTACAATATCCGTGTTAGGATAGCAATAGGTCACGGCATTTGACAATATATTATTCAACAATATTTCCATCTGCTCCAGATTGGCAAATATAATCGCATCGTCATTCTCTTTAATTACAATCTTCACTCCTTTTGCCTCCGCCACCCCTCTGAATTTCTTGGCAATTTTATCAGCCACCAGCAATATATCCATCTTTGTCATTGCTATCTTCTCTCCGCGGTCATTAATGGAGCTGATATTGGCCAGTTGGAGCATTTTTGTTATTATATTCGTCAAAAGCTGACACCTCAACTTTATCTTAACCATTATTTCATGTGCCTTTGCACTGATTTCGCCCGCAAAGCCTTCCAGCATGACATTGACATAGCTCTCGATGGCGGAGAAAGGGGCCTTCAGCTCATGTGTGGTGATGAGCATGTATCTTGTCTTTTCCTTGTCCATCTCAAGCAGATCATTAATCGTCTTCTGAAGCTCTTTCTCATGCAGTTTCAGGCTGTTTGTGATGGAGGTCGCGAAAAACCACACGATCAGATATATTACGGTGATCCCCAAAAGATAATATGACAACGTGATATGATTGCTGAAATAGAGAGCAGATTCGTGCGCAAACACAAAATGTCTCTCTGGCAGAAGACCGATCAACTGACCTATCGTTATAAAATATATAATCGCTAGGCTGAGTATGGTGTTGAAGAGGCTGACCTGATTATTAAAAAAGAGACACGAGATGACGTTGTGGAGCAGGAAGAAATAAACGAGCGGAGATTCTATTCCGCCGAGCTGATAGACAAGAAAACCAAGAATAATAAAATCTACTATTATTTGAATCTGAACATTAACGGAAACTTTCTTCTCAAAGATGCCTGCGTCTTGGGTCCTGACGGAGGCCTTGTAATGAAACCAATACAGCGCGTTCGATAAAAAGAGTATTGCGGCCAGCAAAAGAAAGGTCGGCTTGCTGACAAGTATGTGAGGAAAAGTAAAGGATTTGACAATGGAAAGCGTCAGAAAGACAAAAACGACCATAAATCTGAACATTATAAACCAGAGGAAACGCTGGTTGAGCTCGTGCAGTCTTACATCCCTGTTAAATAGCGAGGGCGACCTGTCGAGGAGCGCCGCCGCCCTCTGAATGATCCTTTGCATCGGAACCTATTTAACACTATGACCCACTGTTATTCAAATACAATTTTTTTAATTGTTGATACCTGAGTGACAGCAGTGCTATCCTCGGACAACAAGCGATAAATGAGGTATTGCGGGCATTCACTTATGGCTTATAATTAATATGTGCTATTCAATTCCAGGAAAGATTGCAGAGATCAACGGGCGCATTGCCGTGGTCGATTATTTCGGTGAAAAAAGGAAGGCTTATATTGATCTCGTTGATGACCTGAAAATCGGAGATAACGTCTATGCCCAAGGCGGTTTCGTAATCAGGACTATCACCGATCAAGAGGCCAAAGAAGTGTTAGACATCTGGGAAGAGATATTCTTCAAGCTGAAAGAGCAGGATAAGAAGCTCGCCTCCAATCCCAAAAATCTCTACGAGAGGGCCAACGCGATCAGACAAAAGCATCAGGACAACTCATGCTGTGTTCACGGGATTATCGAATTCTCCAACTACTGCAAAGAGAACTGCCTCTATTGCGGCATCAGGCACGACAATAAAAAGATAGAGCGCTATCGAATGGAGATCCCCGACATTCTGAAGGCGGTTGATGAAGCGGTGGCATTTGGTTTTCAGGCACTCGTTTTACAGTCCGGCGAGGACCCATATTACACAGACGAAAAACTGGTGCAGATTATCAAAGAGATTCGAGCCGCCCATCCTGTGTTGATATTCGTCTCTGTTGGAATGCGCAGCCGGGAAGTTTATAAAGGGATGTATGATGCCGGGGCTCGCGGAGCTCTCCTGCGCTTCGAGACGTCGAACCAAGAGATATTTGACAAGATGAAACCCCAGAATTGTCATCGCGAGCCCGCTATTGAATGTCATCCCTGCGAAAGCAGGGATCTAGTGGATTCACGAGGTTCCCGCTTCCGCGGGAATGACAAGAGCAAGTTAGACCAACGTCTAGACTTAATCCGTTACTTGAAGGATTTGGGCTATCTCATTGTAACAGGGTTTCTTATTGGCCTGCCTGATCAAAAGCATGAAGATATCATGAGGGATATCGCCATGACCAATGAGCTGGGCGCTGAAATGTTCAGTTTCGGGCCGTTCATCCCTCATCCCGATACACCGCTCGCAAAGAATAAGGCCCCTTCAAAGAGGAAGACTCTCGATTCAATCGCCAACACACGCATCATGAATCCGGACGCAAAGATCCTTGTCACAACCGCCCTTGAAACGCTTTGGGGGCTTGACGGTGCCAAAGAGGGTTTGATGGCCGGTGCAAATTCGTTGATGATTAACGTAACGCCAAAAAAATATAGAAGACTCTATGATATTTATCCGGAGCGTTTCGGGACAGAGATTGATACGCAGGAACATATAGATAAGGTAATTTCGTTATTGAGGTCAATAGGACGCGCGCCGACCGATCTGTCCGTCAACTAGTCGGACTCACCTTGCCGATCTCTTTGATATGCTTCTCAAAACCTGGCGGCATTATGATAAACATACCCAAGCTGGTTGCGGCCTCGGCAACCGATTCAGCTATCATTGCAAGGAGCGCCCCAAATGTTATAGTAACACCGGCCTTGGCAACAACCTCGGGACTCGGAGCATATTCGATGAAAAATCTTTTGGCATATTCCTTTGCGTTCGTAAGCGTTCTTGGTGATGGTTGTGGAACAGGTGCGTACTTCGCAAGTTCCCTGCAAAATTCTTCACTCGGCCTTCCAAAGGCATTTATTGCTTGCCCAAAATGACGAAACACATAATATCTTCGGTAATACGCATAGCTCATTCCAAAGAACATGACCCAGGGTGTGATTAGCGCCGGATTGACATCAACCGTTTTTCCTATGAGATAACCTGCGCCATTTTCTGCAGCAAATCCAGCCGCGAGAAACTCAACCTCCATCAATCCGTATAAAAATATGTGAGCAAACTTATGTGGAAGATTCCACACGTCTTTAGCAAAATGCCAAATTGTTGAAACAACGTTATGTTTAGCTGCTAGTTTAGCATCAGGTAATACTTGCGGTTTGTAATTGGTTTTGAAATTGCGCCATTGCTCATCGGTTACAGGACCACAAGTTTTTTCCGCAACCTGTCTATAGGCGCTATTTAGGCCTGCTTTGAAAAGCCGCCAAGATATCCAATATGTTGGAACGGTGGCTAGTGGCATCTGCCATGTGAGGTTGGCATTATCATCCAACGTCTTCTCATACCATTCACCGGCCTCTTTTATCTTGGAGATGGCCCAAGTAACAGGATTCACAGAGATGATGTCCTATAATATTTTATCCCTCTTGACAATAAATTACTGAAAGAGCTAGAGTTTTTGCGTTATGCACGAAATAGCGATTGCACAGAAGATTGCGAAAGCGGCCGAGGATGCCGCGATAAAAAATAATATAAAAAAGGTCAGCCGCGTACGTTTGAGACTCGGACAGATGGCGGCGGCCGGAGCTGATCAGCTCAAATTTGGATTCACAACACACGTAAAAGGGACTCATCTTGAAGGGGCTGAGCTGGAGATTGAAGAGGTGAAGATCGTACTCACCTGCCCGAAGTGTTCCAATAAATTCTACGATCCGCAATTCGATGATTCCGACTTCACCCACACAATTGCGCACGCACCGATGGTATATGTCTCACCCCCCTGCCCCAAATGTGGCGTCGAAGGCTCCCAAATCACCAGAGGGCAGGAGATGGAATTGATAGACCTTGAAGGCGAATGAGGTCCCCCCAAAAGGAGTCGGACACCTTTTACGTACACCCCCTACCTACACCCTTAGACCTTGAAGGCGAATGAGGTCCCCCCAAAAGGAGTCGGACACCTTTTACGTACACCCCCTACCTACACCCTAAAACTGTTTGATTTCATTAGTTAAATATCGTATAATTCGAGGCAACTCTAGGGGGTTCTTTGGCCGATAACTATTATAGGTGGTGTTTTGTGCAGAACCAACGCACTAACGTACTAACGTACTAGATATGGATATAAAGCCTAAATTAGCAGGGAAATTGGAGGTCTTCGCGGCGCAACAGCGCGAGACAAGGCGCCAGTCTAAACACGCGTTCAAAGATGAGCTGAAAAAGAAGGGAACCCCCGACAGATCTCATATTCTGACTGAAAGAAACTTTCCAAAACGCGCAATGACCCCTGCCAGACAGGCGCCGGCGCAATTTAACCCTCCCGGAAAAACACAGGGAATGTCTTCAAAGAATATTACAGTCACTCAGGCAAACAGGCTGGCCAAATATGCGCCGATCATTCAGGAGTGCTCGGCAAAATATCAAGTCCCCGTCCCCTTGATCTGCGGCGTGATCCTGCAGGAGTCAGGGGCAAAAGCTCAGGCCGTCTCAAAGACAGGCGCAAAGGGCCTGATGCAATTAATGCCCGCCACCGCAACCCGTTTTGGCGTTTCAAATGCATTTGATGCCAAACAAAATATTGACGGCGGAACAAAATACCTAAAATTTCTGCTGGATAAATTTGAAGGAAACTACGAACTGGCCCTCGCGGGTTATAATGCCGGAGAACATCGCGTGGCCGAATACGGCAACAAGGTCCCTCCATTCAAAGAGACTCAAAAATATATACCCAACGTTTTATCCTATGCAAACACCATCGCCGAAATCCTCGGTCCACAGCAATCCCCGCAGGTTGCGGTAAATTTGCCCTCTTATTCGAAGAAGGTATAATCATGTCATCCTGAGCGCGAGCGAAGGATCTCATGCACTCAGTCATGTCATCCTGAGCGCGAGCGAAGGATCTCA
>CAZTCA010000059.1:7661-9797 GCA_964612405.1 uncultured Pseudomonadota bacterium | reverse complement strand
ATCTATTGAATTCTTCATTATAAGAAGGTGTAATCGTCAGATCCTGTCTTTTTCCATTCCGTTCAATAGTCACTTCCATTGATGCGCCTTCGGTCTTGCCCACCATCATTGACATCTCAATCCAGCTCTCTATCGGCTTTCCATTCACGGCAACAATGATATCGCCCGGGGCCATACCTGCCTTTCCGGCCGGACCGTCGGCATCTACAGAATCAACTTTTGCTTCATCGCCTATAAAAAACATCGGCTCAATGCCTGAATAGCCGCCATTTACCTCCGGAATGTTGGTAACATTCAAAACACTTGAGAGATCTTCGCCGTCACGTTCATAGACGATATTCAAGGAGGATCCTGACGATATACTGAAGTCCCTTAAGACATCTCTCCACTTGTCTACCTTTTTGCCGTCTATCTCCTTTATCAAATCCCCCTTCTGCAAACCGATCTCATCTGCAGGAGAATCGCTCACGACACCGATCACCTGAGGGGCCTCATACCAGAAAACCGGCTCTGTCCTGCCGATCATGAAAACGATAGGCATGAATACCAACGCAAAGATAATGTTCATCAAGGGCCCCGCCATGACAACCTTGATTCTCGTCCACACGGATTTATTAGCGAAGGAGCGCGGGTCGTCCCCTTTCCCCTCTTCAGGATCTTCGCCCGTCATCTTCACATATCCACCGAGCGGTATTGGGGCAATCTTGTATTCCGTCTCTCCTTTGGTGAACCCGATAATCTTGGGTCCGAAGCCGATAGAAAATTTTTCCACACGGATTCCGCTCATCTTTGCAACAATAAAATGTCCAAGTTCATGGACAAGGACCAAAACACCCAGCGCAATCAGAAAATATATTACACTCATTTTACCAGTTCCTCCGTCTTTATCCTTGAGAGATTATCCAGCTCGAACACATCATCAAGTGTTGTGATCTTTCTTTCGCCAAAACTCTCCATGACTTTCGATACTATTTTTGGAATATCCGTGAATTTTATTTTTTCCTTCAGAAATGCCGCGACAACAACTTCGTTTGCCGCATTCATAATACACGGCATTCCGCCACCGGCATTCAACGCGTCATATGCCAGCTTTAGACATGGGAATTTTTCCATGTCCGGCGCTTCAAATGACAAATTACCAATCTTGGTCAGATCCAGACATTCAATACCACTCTCAACCCTCTTCGGATATGCCAGTGCATACGCGATTGGGCCCCTCATGTCCGGAACAGACATCTGGGCAATGACAGAACCGTCAATATATTCAACCATAGAATGAACAATGCTCTGAGGATGAACAACAATCCCGATCCTATCCGGCGGGATATCAAAGAGCCACCTCGCCTCGATGACTTCCAGCCCCTTATTCATCATTGATGCGGAATCGATTGTGATCTTGGCCCCCATAGACCAATTCGGATGCTTCAGCGCATCTTTAGTAGTAACGTTTTCAAGCTGTTCTTTTGTAAACTTTCTGAATGGCCCTCCGGATGCGGTCAGGATCAGACGGCTCACTTCATTCTGGTTATGGCCGATGAGCGATTGAAAGACCGCCGAGTGCTCGCTATCAATAGGAATCAGCTTTACTCCGTTTTTCTTTATCTTCTCGAGAAAGAGGGAACCGGCCGTCACCAGCGTCTCTTTGTTTGCAAGGGCCACATTCTTTTTTGCCTCAATGGCGGCAAGCGTCGGCTTGAGGCCGGCGGCACCAACAATGGCTGATACCACCAGATCTGTTTCCGAGAGGGCCGCAACCTCTGAAGCACCCGCTATTCCACAAACGACTTCGCAATCCAGATTTCCTTGAGACAATAATTTTTCACGGGCCTCTTCATCGCGAACCGACACAATCCCGGGCTTGAATAGTTTAATTTGTTTGAATAGTTTAATCGGATCGTGCCCTTCGGCAAGACCAACAACTCTGAATTTATCGGGATGACGCGCAACTACATCGAGAGTACTTTCTCCTATTGAACCGGTGCTCCCTAAGATTGAAAGATTTTTCATTTCAGTTAATCCAGTTAATCCAGTTGAGTCAGTTAATCCAGTTAATCCAGTTGAGTCAGTTGAGTCAGTTGAGTCAGTTAATCCAGTTAATCCAGTTGAGTCAGTTAATCCAGTTAATCCAGTTAATCC
>CAZTCA010000059.1:0-7561 GCA_964612405.1 uncultured Pseudomonadota bacterium | reverse complement strand
CAGTTAATCCAGTTAATCCAGTTGAGTCAGTTAATCCAGTTAATCCAGTTAATCCAGTTAATCCAGTTGAGTCAGTTGAGTCAGTTAATCCAGTTAATCCAGTTAATCCAGTTAATCCAGTTAATCCAGTTAATCCAGTTGAGTCAGTTAACTGGCCTAACTGGCCTAACTGGCCTAACTGGCCTAACTGACTAAACAGACCAAACTGACTAAACAGACCAAACTGACTAAACAGACCAAACTGACAGAACAGCCTTCACATAAAAATAAAGAAACGGGCCGACAAATATCATCGCATCCAGTCTGTCAAGAAAACCGCCGTGCCCGGGAATGATCGTTCCGGAATCTTTCACGTGAAAATCACGCTTGATAAGAGATTCAATCAAATCACCCATTGGACCGAGACAACCGATTAATAACCCCAAAATCAGAATATGAAAAATTGAAAGGCCG
Source organism: uncultured Pseudomonadota bacterium (assembly GCA_964612405.1). GTDB lineage: Bacteria > UBA10199 > UBA10199 > 1-14-0-20-49-13 > CAZTCA01. The sequence continues at coordinate 7,108 of CAZTCA010000059.1, read as the reverse complement.
CTCCATCCTATCTTCCCGACAACATAAACACCGAAGATGCTCCCCACAATTCCAAATAAGAAACCCTCCCATGTTTTGTTCGGGCTGGTCGTCGGGGCAAATTTGCGTCTTCCAAACATCTTTCCGGCAAAAAGGGCAAATGAATCTGAGAGTGCGGCGGCCGCTATCCCCATAAAAACCAGTGCTCGACCATGCGGAAGTTCTCTTAGAAGCCCCCAAAATGGGAGCGTCACACCCAAATAGAGGACGCCCAAAGCCGTCAAGGCAACTCTTGATGTAACCCCCTCAAGGGTTGTTGAGTGGTGCATGTGGATTACAAAGACGACAAACAGTCCGGCAACCAATAACAATGTTGTAATAAAAAAATCGCCCCGGAACAGGATTGATGCCGCGACCACGACTCCCCATATCCACCCTGCCTCACGATATCTCGGATCTGCGGGGAGGGATAACTTATAAAATTCATACAGGCCGCCCATAATAACAAGAAGAATCACCCCGTCAAAAACGATCACGGGGGCCAGTATTATTATGGCGCCCACCAAAACGGCCAGGATAATTGCTGATAATATCTTAATTAGCATAACTGCTCGCTTGTTTTGCCAAATCGCCTCTCGCGACCGCTATATTCCCCGATGGCCTTGGTCAGTTCATCACTTGTAAAGTTCGGCCACATGACATCTGTGAAATATAACTCAGTATAGGCAATTTGCCAAAGGAGAAAATTACTTATCCTGATTTCGCCGCTTGTGCGTATAAGAAGGTCCGGATCGGGCATCTTGGCCGTGCCCAGATATGATGATATCTTATCAGGAGTCATCTCTTTGACCCCATCTTCAATCGCTTTATTCACTGCCCTGCAGATCTCCTGCCTTGAGCCATAACTGAGGGCAAGCACCAGCGTCATCTCTTTTAAATCTTTGGTTGCTTCTTTAACCGAATCGATCTCTTCTTGAACACTATCCGGAAGTCGGCAGATATTGCCGATCGTCTCAAACCTCACCCCATCCCTGATCATCTTCGCTTTTTTAACCTTCAAATACTCAATCAACATCTCCATTAGGGCCTTTATCTCTTCGGCCGGCCGATCCCAGTTCTCATCTGAAAATGCATACAAGGTTAAAAACTTTACACCCATATTTTTGCAAGCAGTCACAATGCCATCAACCATTTCCATCCCATGTCGGTGGCCTTCAATTCTGGACAGACCTTTGGCCTTGGCCCAACGGCCATTGCCGTCCATTATGATTGCTATGTGTGCTGGGATACTTTTCATCTGGAATCAATTGATCTGCAAGTCTACAAGTCTGCATGTCGGCAGGTCTTCAAATGTTGGCAAATAATTACTGACCCGAAGACCTGTCGACCGTCTTACACAGTCATGATCTCTTTTTCTTTGTGAACAACGATCTCGTCAACTTTCGCAATGAAATCGTCTGTCAGCTTCTGGATCTCTTTTTCGCCGCGCTTGATCTCATCTTCCGAGACATGTCCGTCTTTCTCCAGCTTCTTACATGTCTCGTTTCCATCACGTCTGACATTTCTGATGGCAACTTTTGAATCTTCGCCGAGCTTCTTGACGTGCTTGACCAATTCTTTCCTTCTCTCCTCAGTCAAGGATGGAATCGGAAGCTTGATCAATTTTCCGTCATTGACCGGATTCAGGCCGAGGTCGGATTTTTGAATTTCTTTGTCAATCACCGAAATCATATTGGATTCCCACGGCTGAATTGTAATCATCCTTGCCTCGGGAACACCAAGTGTCGCTACCTGATTCAGAGGAACCCGTTGCCCATAATATTCAACTTTGATGTCGTCCAGAATGGACAAAGACGCCCTGCCTGTCCTGATCTTTGACAGCTCGGTTCTCAAGACTTCAACCGCCCCATTCATTCTTGATTTTGAATCATTGATTGTACCGTTGATCATATAACCCCCTCAGCTAACCATCGTCCCGATAGGGTCTCCCTGCACTGTCTTCTTCATATTCCCCTTTTTGAAGACATCAAACACCATTATCGGGATATTATTATCCATACACATTGAAATGGCCGTCGCATCCATCACTTTCAGCCCCTGTTTCAGCACATCCAGATATGAGAGCTTCTCATATCTCTTCGCGCCGGAATTCTTTTTGGGATCAGAATCATAGACGCCGTCCACTTTGGTACCTTTTAATATTATGTCAGCCCCAATCTCGCTGGCCCTGAGAGCCGCCGCAGTATCGGTCGAAAAATAAGGATTTCCGGTTCCGCCGGCAAAAATTACAATCCGGTTCTTTTCAAGATGGCGCTCGGCACGTCTCTTGATATAAGGCTCGGCTATATGGTGCATTTCGATTGCGCTCAGCACGCGGGTATAAACCCCCTCTTTCTCAAGGGCATCCTGAAGGGCAAGGCTGTTTATGATTGTGGCCAGCATCCCCATATTGTCTGCGGTTGCGCGGCTGATATCCTTCGCGGCCTCTGACAGACCCCTGAAGATATTACCGCCGCCAAGGACTATGGAGATCTGCACACCCGTTGAGTGTACGTCCTTGATCTCTTTTGCAAGATTCCGGATGGCTGCCGGGTCGACGCTCAAACTACTGTCTCCCGTCATTGATTCACCGGACAATTTCAGAACAATTCGCTTATATTTCAAAGGACCCCCTTGTTGTTATAAGCTTAAACCTTCTCTCCTACCTGAAAACGGGCGAACTCTGTGACCTTAATGCCACCGTCAATAGATTTCAACATTTTTCCTATAGACTGCTTTCCAACCGGATCTTTCACAAAAATCTGATCTTCAAGGCACATCTCTGAAAACTGCTTGTTCAATTTTCCGATGATTATCTTTTCCATAACATCGGCCGGTTTCTTCTGATCTGCCATCTGGGCCTTGAAAATCTCCTTTTCCCTATTCATGACATCTTCCGGAATCTCGTTTCTTGTTACATACTGTGGGCTCATCGCCGCCACATGCATTGCAACGTCTTTTGCTGTGTTATCAGGAAGTTTTCCGTTCGGATCTTCAAAAACAACTAAAACACCGATCTTTGAGCCGGCATGGACATAGCTATTCACCTTCTTGTCGCCACCCGAGGGCTTCTTCACAAAACGCCTGACTCCGATATTCTCTCCGAGCTTTGCGATGATAGCGGTCTGAATATCCGCAACTTTCTTTCCGTTCATTGTTGAACTGAGAAGATCGTCCACATTTGAAAAGTTGTTCTTGGCCACATGCGATGTTACGTCTTTCAAAAAGTTTTGAAAATCATCTGTCTTTGAAACAAAGTCTGTCTCACAGTTGACCTCAATCATCGTGTATGTGCCCTTCTCATCCAACATTCCTATCAGTCCATCTGCGGCAGTCCTCCCCGCCTTCTTTGCGGCGGTTGCCAGGCCCTGCTTGCGCAAAAAATCGAGCGCCTTTTCAAGATTGCCGCCGCTCTGGGCAAGCGCCTTTTTACAATCCATCATTCCCGCGCCCGTCTTTTCCCTTAAATCTTTCACCAACTCTGCTGATATCGTCATAATTAACACCGTTTATCGTTTAACGTTTATCGTCTATCGATTTTTTCGATCAACGATCAACTATCAACGTCCTTACAAAGTTACACTACCCGCTTTCTTACTTACCGCTCCATCCTTCTTCTTTTCTTTTTTATCGGCGGCTTCCGGCTTGTGCTCCTCTTTCGCCTTGAAAGCAGTCTTTGGGCCTCTGCCAGGCTTCCCTCTTCTGGCTGAAGCAGGTGCGTCTCCGGTATAAGCACGTGCCTTCCCTTCAACTTTACGTTCACGCACACGCGCACTGGACGTTCTATCGGCTTCTGCCTTGGCCTTATCAGTCTCTGCCTTGGCCAACTCGTCGCGGATTACCATAGTGCGACGACCGGAACCCTCTTCACATGCATCTGCAAAATAATTGAGCAACAAGCTGATTGAGCGAATTGCATCATCATTTGCGGGGATCAGATAATCAATATTATCAGGATCACAGTTTGTATCTGTTATTGCAACGACTGGAATCCCGAGCTTGTTTGCCTCTTTGTGTGCAATCTTTTCTGTCTTCGGATCAACCAGAATAACCACGCCCGGCGTCTTGGTCAGATCCTTGATTCCACCAAGAGATCTATCCAGCTTTACAATTTCACGCTCAAGGCCCAGAGCCTCTTTCTTTCCAAGTTTTGCAAAGTCACCTGCGTCTCTGCGTTTACAGAGTTCGTGCAAACGGTCAATACTCTGTTTGATTGTCTTGAAATTTGTCAGCATTCCGCCCAACCAACGCTGATTCACATAGTGCATCTTCACGCGTATGGCCTGTTCGGATATCACATCCGCCGCTTGTCTTTTTGTTCCGACAAACAAAACGGGGTTGCCTAATGCAACCTGGTCAGCTATAAACTTGAATGCGGCCTTCGCCTGTTCAACGGTCTTGTCCAGATCGATGATATGAACCCCGTTTTTAGCCGTGAAGATATAAGGCTTCATTTTGGGATTCCAGCGGAAGGTTTGGTGGCCGAAGTGACATCCGGCCTCGAGTAGTTCTTTGACTGCTAGTTCTGGCATAAAGTCTCCTTAGGTTAATGCCTCCACCCCCATCCAACCATCTGCCACGCTCTAAAGCACCATGCTTTGAAATGCGTATCAGACGGCACCAAAGGTCGTTCAGGGGTGTGCGAATTCGAGGGTGATGCCTAACACAGGCTTTATAAGATTGGCAAGGAGAAAGTAACATGATCAAAGTTGACAACATGAAGCGTAACATATTGATATTATTAGCTATAATGCTAATGATCCCGTCGTATGCCATGGCGAAGAGTGATACGGACTGGAAGGCATATAAAAAATATGGCGACAGAAGCGAAAAATGGGACGCATTTGTCGAGGCAGGTTTCTCCGCATTTGAGAGCGGAAATCTGGGAACAGCGGAGATGTTCTTCCAGAGGGCAATCGCCAGAGGGATGAATGACGGATTGGTCTACACAAAGATCGGTCTCTATTTTGAAGCGCAGGGGAATTATGAAAAGGCGCTGGAATTATTCAAAAAAGCAGAGATTCTTCTACCAAAACAATATCCCAAACATCCGGATACAAAATCCATCTATGAATATATGGGGCGCGTCCTCTTTGTGTGGGGGAAGATTGACGAGGCAACACCCTATCTCCAAAAATCTCTGACAAATAATGAAAATTTCATGGCACTCTATTTTTTGGGGCAGATATACAGGGCAAAAGCAGAGCTTCAAAGCGCTATCATATTTTTTGAACGTGCACTAAAGGCAAAAAGGCCGGAGGGCCTGTCAATCGATGTCGATATCTTAATAATGTCGGAGCTCGGCAAAATATACTATGAAATGAAAAATTATGACGTCTCGCTTGAATGGTGGAATAAAATTATCGGAATGGAGGCCGGAAACCAGACCGCGCGATCATACCTAGATGATATTCAGAAAATGAAATATAAGGAGAGGGAGAGAAAAGTCCTGGAGCAGATGGTTAATTGATGAAGAAGATAATATTCATTATTCTAATGCTGGCATCTGCAAATGCATTTGCAAAACCGACGACCGGTTTTCACGAAGGGCCATACCTTCTCGCAAACGTCGGGATCCTCAATTATACCGTAGACAACAACATCCGCACAAACACTCAGGTTGCCAGAGACTGGGAACCATCATATGGCATCAATTTCGGATGGAATATCAAAGACTACATAGCGCCCGAACTTGAGATCAGATACGCGACCAACAAAAATAACGGCAATCGTGAGCAGGCGGTGGATGTCAATCTGAATGTTGTTTATACCTTTATCGCCACTCCGCTGGTGATGAATGATGCGATGGCCTTTCTGCCGTTTGTCCAGGCAGGACCCATGGTTCAGTTTGCTGGCATCCCGGGGATTCGGTCAGCTCAGACAACACGATGGTTATCTGGGGCCCGGGAATTGGAGCAGGAGCAGGAATGAGATTTATGTTCTTGGAATATGGATACGCAGGAATCCTTGCCCAGGTTGACTTTGTCCATTTGCCAAACGAGAGACAAAGTATCTACGGCGCCCCCGTGCAAGTCATTGACGGAGGATGGGACATCCAGAGCAGTTTCCACTTAAATCTGGGAGTGCACTTTTAGATCAAGCTTGATACCCGCCTGAATGCAGAATTAATCACTTCTTCGGATAGCTTTCCGGAGCCGACAGCCTCAACCGTTCTCTCAATCGCTTCAATCTCCGCCTTGAACCCGCGACAGATCAGCGCGACATCACAGCCGGACCTGAATGCCTTGAGACAGGAGTCCGGAATATTTGAATTCGCGGATATGGCCGCCATATTCATATCGTCCGTGAAAACCACTCCATCAAATTTAAGCTTTCTGCGAAGAATGTTATTGATGATTGTCGGCGAAAGTGTTGCCGGATTATCGGGATCAACGCCTTCATAAATTACATGCGCCGTCATTATAGATTTTATGCCGGTTTCGATGGCCGCCTGAAACGGGAGAAGCTCGATCTTATCGAGCCGGCCAAGCGTGTGCGAAACTTTTGGAAGCGCTGTGTGTGAGTCAAGATATGTATCGCCGTGCCCCGGAAAGTGTTTGCCGCATGCCGCAATCCCAGCATCTTGAATCCCCCGCGCCATTTCGGAACCGAGGCGTGCCACAATATTTGCATCGTTCGAAAACGCCCTGTCGCCAATGACGGGATTTTTTATGTTCGTGTTTACATCCAGCACCGGCGCAAAGTTCAGATTAAAACCAAAATGTTTTAAGTATTCCCCAAGGGTCTTGCCGGCATTATAGACAACGCGCAAGTCCTGCTTCTCTTCATATTCCCTCTTCAGCTCGGACAGAGAAGGCCATTGCTCAAAACCCGCCTCGATTGGGAGACGGAAGACCCTCCCCCCTTCACAATCGACTGATATAATGATTGGTCTGTCGGCCAGCGTCCTTATATCTCCGGTCAGTTGTTTGAGCTGTTTTTCGGACTTGATATTACGCGTAAAAAGTATGACACCGCCGACAAAATAGTCCCGAATGAGGCTCTCCAGCTCAGGCCCGACTTTATGGCCCTCAAAACCGACAACGAACATCTTTCCAATCTTTTCACGAAGATTCATGCCTTGACTCCC
>CAZTCA010000058.1:0-9832 GCA_964612405.1 uncultured Pseudomonadota bacterium | reverse complement strand
AAGAAGTTTTCTGTCTCTCTTTGGCTGGTGTCCTGTGTAGCTTGCCGCTTCATACGGGCTGATATGTGCCCCGATCAACCAGACCTCACCGCCTTTGATTACGGCATATGAATCACTTAAGTTTGCTCCGCCTGCTCTGAGAGATTTTACCTCACTCCCCACCAAAGAGAGCCCGGCCTCGAACCTTTCCGTCAGATGATAGTTAAATGATGCCTTGCGGTTTGTTGTTATGATTTTTTCAGACATAGTCTATGCGTTTAAACATTTAAGCGTTCAAACGTTTTCTAAGAGCTCAACATTCCGCCACTAATGATAACCCGGGATGCTTCTTCAATACTCATATTGAGAATATCAACTTTTTCCTCTGGAAGTATCAACATGAAGCCAGAAGTGGGGTTTGGCGTGGTTGGTACAAAAAGGGTATAATATTTTTTAGATGGGTCAGGAGAAGTTTTTTTGGTAGCTTCGCCGGTTATAAAAGCCAAAACGTATGAATCCGCTTTTGGATATTCAATGCGTGCCACACCTTTAAATTTCTTCTTCCCCTGGTCATCAAATGCCGTGCTCAAAATCTGCTTCAGCATGTTATAAACCGTATTACCGAACGGAATCTTGGCAATAATTTTGTCACCAATCTCCACCAGCTTCTTCCCCAGATACATTCTAGTGAAGACTCCAACGATGAGGATAATCGCTATGGTTATAACAAGACCCAGTCCCGGGACGCGCTCGATGCCCAGTAAATGAGGATGGAGGCTTTTTGGGAGAAATGAGACAATAATGCCATCCGCCCAAAAAATGATTGCCTTCAAAATCCAGATTGTGGCGATGATGGGGACCAAAACCAGAATTCCGGATATGAAATATTTTCTAAATAGATTTTTTAGTGTTCTAAAGAATGCTTTCATAATGTTTTTAGTATCTCCCCGGCAACGACAACTTTTCTGACATTGACCGGTTTTGTATGTCTTATGACAGCCTCATATATTAGAGGCGTGGTCGGAAATTCTGGGATGTCCAACAAAATATAATCTGCCTGCTTTCCAGCGGTGAGTGACCCGGTAACATTTTCAAGAGAGAGCGCTCTGGCGCCGCCGAGTGTGGCCATTTGCAGGATCTGTTTTGCCGTAGGCACGTTGCTGGTTGAGTCATTTTGGACAAATTTCAACTCTTCCCACATGTTAAGGCCGCCCGGACCGTCCAGATTTTCTGTGCCAAAACCAACGGCAATTCCGTTATCACTCAATTTGCTAAATGGAAAATTGCCGTGTCCGAGGAAATGATTCATTCTTGGGCAACAGACAACTCTGCACATATTTCTGGCCAGTATTGAGAAATCACGTACGCCAAGATGAAGTCCTCCGACAATTGTGGGCCCCGCATCCAGAAAACCTATTTCGCCAAGAAATTGAATCGGTGTTTTGTGGTGGGGCGGAGGAAGATCGTCTCCCCATCCAATGGCCGGGAAAAGTTTATCGGCAATTGAGCCCTTTGAATCATAGAAAAATTCCATTTCAGCAAAAGATTCCGCGGCATGTATCTGAATTGGGATGCTCGTGCTCTTTGCGTGTTGTGAAATGATTGAAAGGATATTTTTTGACAAAAGGAACGGAGCATATGGCCCCAGCCCGACACTGATCAATGCGGTATTGATATCAATATATTTGTCAATCAGGGCCAACGCCGCCTCAAATCTATCCTGTGCTTGGCGTTCTGCGCCTGCGTAAATTTCCGGGAAGATAACCGCCCTCAGGCCGACTTCATCAATAATCTTAAACGTCCCCTCAAAGCATGTCATGTCGCCGACGCACGTTGTGCCTGAATTGATAATGTGTTTTATCGATTCCTGGACGCGGACGAGTGTCTGCTGGATGGGGGCCTTGTCTCTATGTTCAAGGTTCATTAAGAGCCAGTCGATATAGTCAGGGGCTCCGGTCTCCAATGTTTCGCTTCCAAATCTTGAAGATCCGGCAAAGTCCAAATGCACATGCGCGTTGACTAGCCCCGGCATCAGAATCGAGTTCGGGCTTTCCTCAACCTTGGCCTCTTTGTATTTCTCCTTTAATTCCGAGGACTTACCAATGTCGATGATTTTATCGACCTCTGTCACAATGGCGCCGTCTTCGATTGCCTCTGAATCCATCGGCAGAAGATATTTTGCGGTGATTAGTTCCATGAGTATCTGGAAAATACCATAAAACAGGAGTTATTCACAATATTTTTATAACAGATGTGAATTATCAATAAGGCGGGTTTTTCCTGCAAATACTGCGATTAGAAGTCTTGCCGGCGGCTGAGCCTGTGCCAATTCCTCCAGAGTTTCTGAGTTGCATATTTTTATATAATCGGTCTTCAAAATGTTAGCACCTTCAATGATCCCTTTTACTACATTGCAAAGGTTCTTCGTGTCTCTTTCACCGTTTTTTACCAACTCTTTAACCTGGTTCATCGACTTGTAAATTTCCGTTGCCGCAGATCTCTCTTTGTCCGAGAGATAGGCATTTCTTGAACTCATGGCGAGGCCGTCTTTTTCTCTGATAGTGGGGGAGCCGACAATCTCAACCGGCATGTTCAAATCTTTCGCCATCTGTCTTATCACCGCCAACTGCTGATAATCCTTTTCGCCGAATATCGCCTTGTTGGGCATAATAATATTGAAGAGCTTGGTAACAATGGTTGTGACTCCCTTGAAGTGGGCGGGGCGGCTATCTCCGCAAAGGCCTTTGGTTGCATTTGTCACTTCTACATATGTCTGATGACCGGCGGGATACATCGTTTCGGTCGTTGGAAGAAATATTATATCAGCGCCGGTTGCCCCGACTTTTTTTGAATCTTCATCAATATTGCGCGGGTATTTATCAAGATCCTCATTCCGTCCGAATTGAAGAGGGTTTACGAATATAGAAACAACGAGTCTGTCCGCCAGCTTTCTCCCAAGCTTCATTAAAGAGAGGTGGCCTTCGTGCAAAGCGCCCATCGTCGGGACAAAGGCAATCTTGTCTCCGTTGCGCTTCCATTCCATGGAGAGCCTTTGTATCTCTTCCGTTGATGAAATAATATTCATGGCGTTACTTCTGGTGAATTTTTTTTACAACCTGAAGATCTCTGTGAAACGAGTGTTGTTCTGTGGGGAATTCGCCTTCTTTCACTTCACGGATGTAGTCTTTAACGGCGTGAGTGATTGTTTCGTTGAGATTTATATATTTCTTCACGAACTTAGGGGCAAATTCATTGTCCATTCCAAGGAGATCATAAATCACAAGAACCTGACCGTCGCAATATTGCCCGGATCCAATCCCTATTGTGGGGATATTGACCTGATTTGTAATTTCATGCGCTACTTCCGTTATGATCCCCTCAAGCAGTAGGGTAAATGCGCCGGCATCCTCAAACATGCGCGCTTCTTCTATCAACTTCTCGGCCGAATAGTTGGTTTTACCCTGAATCTTGTATCCACCCATCTGGTGTATTGTTTGTGGTTTGAGACCGATGTGGGCACAGACAGGAATCCCCGCGGATGTCATTGCCGCCACGGTCTCCACCATCTCTTCGCCCCCCTCAACCTTAACAGATTCCGCACCGCCCTCTTTGAGACAGCGTCCGGCATTGATTAGCGCCTGATCAAACGATGCCTGATAGCTCATGAAGGGCATGTCTGCCATCACATGAGCACGCCTTGTCACTCTTGAAACGCATTTTGTATGATAAATAATATCGTCGATAGTGACGGGGATTGTGTTTGAGTGGCCCTGGACAACCATCCCGAGAGAATCACCAACCAAAATCATTTCAACGTCCGCCGCATCTAGAATCTTTGCAAAAGTGGCATCATATGCCGTGAGCATGGAGATGCGCTCACCCCTGTTCTTCATTGCCTGAAGAGATGTGGTTGTGATTTTTTTGGTTTGAATTTCTTTGCTCATATTTTGTTCGTTGGTGCGTTTGTTCTTTTGTGCGTTAACTACTTTTTACTAATATAATGATAATGGGCAATTCCTTTATTGTGTGAAAGAATTGTCTTCTTCAAATTGTCCCAATCCGAACTGCTTTTGACATAATCTATATCGCTTGCGTTGATGACCAAGAGCGGGCAATCGTTATATTTAAAGAAAAAGTCGTTATAACTGTTGATCAATTCTTCCAGATAATCTTCTGTGATCATCTTTTCATAAGAAGTACCGCGCTTGCCTATTCTATCCAGCAATACTTTTGGCTCTGCCTGCAGATATATCACCATATCCGGCTTTGGGAGCTCCACATGAAGCAGTGAAAATATTTTATCGTATAGTTGTTGTTCGTCCTTGCTCAAATTTATCTGAGCAAATATTTTATCCTTTGCAAAAGTATAATCACAAACAATCGGTTTGTTTTCGTTTTTCAACGTCAACTGTTGCTGATATCTATTTAATAGAAAAAAAATCTGGGTCTTGAAGGCATTCTGCTCCCGGTCTTTATAAAATTCACCCAGAAAGGGGTTCTTCTCTGCCGGCTCAAAGACGGCCTCGGCCTTCAGGTCCTTGGCCAGCATCTTGACCAGCGTGGTTTTGCCGGCTCCGATGGGACCGTCTACAGCTATGTATTTGTGAGGCATATAAAGTGCTATAACCACAAGAGCTGCCGTGAAACAAGTGAATTATAATGGTCGCGGGTCCTGCCTGCCCGCTCGCCAAGCTTGCGAGGCAGGCGGGCCGCTCGGGCCTTCTGCGCGTGTTGCTAGGAGGCATCATGCTCGAAGGCCGCCCGCGTCACCCGCGACAATAGCTATAAATTCGTCAATTGACAGTGTTTCGGGGCGTCTTGTGGGGGCTATCCCTGCCTTCTCGAGGGCAGGTAGATATTCTTTAGGAATCGAATTTCTGATCATCTTTCGACGCGTCTTGAATGTCGATTTTACAACATATGCAAATGCGCTCGGGTCATCAACTTTGTACGGGGGAGGGTCAGAGAAATCCATTTCCACTACTGCGGACGTGACTTTTGGCGGTGGGAAAAACGATTTGGCTGAAACGTTAAAACATTTCTTCATTCGTGCCGCAACCTGTATCATGATTGAGAGAACCCCATAATCTTTTGTCCCCGGTTTTGCGACAAGTCTCTCTGCAACTTCGCGCTGGATCATTATAATGCCCCTTGAAAAGAGTTTTGCGTTTTCTTTCAGCTTAAAAAGTATTGGAGTGGAGATGTTGTAGGGTAGGTTCCCACAGAATAGTACTCTAGCGCGCTCGTACGCTAGTACTCTAGTTAATACTGAATTAAGGTCGCACTTTAGAAAATCTGCGTGGATGATCTCCAAATTTTCAAGATTTAAAGATTCAAGCCTTTCGATCATTTCGAGATCTTTCTCAATTGCAATAACTCGACCGGCTATTTTGGAAATATGTTTTGTAAGAGCGCCTCGTCCGGGGCCGATTTCCAAGACGACATCATCCTTAGAGGGAGAGAGCGTTCTGACGATTTTTTCTGCTGTGGGTGCGGCCACCAAAATATGCTGTCCAAGTGATTTTTTTAAGCGCATGGATGTTTTCTAAACAATATTCTCGGCCCAATTTCGTCGGTTCCGGACTGATAGTACTCCATCTTGATTGGAGACGGTTTTTGTTTGCCGATGCTTTTAATAGAATGCCGGATTGTGTCAATGGTCTTGTCAGGATCAAATGAATATTCCTTTGTTGATAACACATCGCCGGAGGCCGCTTTTTTCCTCATCTCCTCTTTTATTATTATCATGCCTTTTAGTGTGACTTGTTCCAGTTCGTGCTTGTATAATTCCTGGATAGAGAGGGGTAATGATTTTATCTCGTTTGTGTATTTGTTAAGATAGTTCATCACACTTACCAAGGCCACCATCTGCTCGGGACTGTTTGGTGGAACTTCCGGCGGCAACTTGAAAGATTCATTAAATTTCATCCAACCTTTAAACAACACCAGTGGGTCTTTATCGTTTAGCATGATAAAGAGAGTTGCCCAGTGTGACACTAGATTAATAGAGAGCACAAAGTTGTGTAATGACTTGATATAGTTTCTACTCACATGTCGCATCTGGAAGTAATAATATGATAAAAAGATATCTTTATGTTTGAGGATCAAATCCTTATCAAACGGCATTGCCGCACCACCAACATGGTCGGGCCTGAACCCGTCATATTCAAGGCTTTCTCGGTACTCATTGGCGATTTCTGTGTTTATGTCCGGGGCCAACATATGCAACTGAACCGTTTGCAGATCCGGGAAGAGCAGTTTGATCTTGTTTGTAAGCTCCAATGTTAATCTTAGATCGTCTTCGGTTTCATCCGGGAACCCCATCATGAACGATGCATTAATCTTTATACCTGATTCAGCGGTGAGTTTAATATTGTCTATTACTTTATTCAGCTTAATCTGTTTCTTTATAGATTTCTGAATTTTAGGAGAACCGCTTTCTATGCCGTAAAAAATGTTTTTGCAACCAGCCCTGGACATTAGAGCAAGGAGTTTTTTGTCAACAGAATCAATTCTCGTGCTACACATCCAATTGACATTGATATTTTCGCTGATCATTGCATTGCACAGCGCTTCCGTTTTCTTTCTATCGATTGCAAACGTATCATCGGCAAATGAAATCGACTTCTTAGAATATTTATTCTTAAGAAGTTTTATTTCGTTGATTATCCTTTCAGGACTCTTATTACGAACAATCCGCCTCCAATAAATTGAAGTAGCGCAGTAAACGCATTTGTAAGGGCATCCACGCGTTCCTTCTATCGGTATTTTGCGGACATCGCCCATGGGATAAAGGTCATAAGCGGGGAATGGAAGGGTGTCGATGTCGCCGATCAGTTCTCGAGGTTCGTTATATATTGCCTTCAATCCATCTCGATAAGTTATTCCGGAAATTTCCTTCACCGCTTTATCGACATTTAAGGCATCGAGCAGTATTGGAAAGGTTATTTCGCCTTCGCCCCTCACAATGTAGTCCACGGAGAAGTTTTCTATTGTATCAATATCGCAAAAAGTAGCCTGCGGACCTCCAAACACAATCTTGGTTTTCGGAGATATTTTTTTAAGAAGGGTGGCAACCTTCAATGTGTGATGATACGCGGAGGAGAAAGAGGAAAAACCCACAACATCGAAGTCTTCTGATGCCAAAAACCTTGCCGCCTCTTCATCGAACATTTCGTTATATTCGATTTCTCCGGAGATTACTTTTCTTGTCAGGTCAACTATTTCTACGTCGTATTTTGTGCGATCTAGCGCGCCGGCTATGCAAAGCAGCCCCAGCGGGACATAGGGGAGGCTCTGCCTTGGGCGTTGCGCATAAATGGCCACCTGTGGGACAAGGCCAACTTTCATGCCTCTCAATTTATCAGCATGCCGGTTATATGTCTATAGCTTTTGGATAGATGGGCTTAAATACCAATTTCTTCGTTGGCCTTTGGGCTCATTTGAATATTGTCGAATTGTCCCAGCTCGAATTTTTTACTTCCAACGTAGGCTATCATTGCCGCATTATCTGTGCAATATTTGAGGCTCGGGATAAAGAGTTTCAGATTCTCCTTCTTTGAGACTTCAGCAAGCCTCCCCCTCAAATGACTATTCGCCGCGACACCCCCTGAGATTACCACGATGTTGCATTTATAGCTGTCACATGCCTTGAGAATCTGCCTGCAGATTATTTCAACGACCGTATATTGGAAACTTGCGGCGAGATCGGCTTTGTTGATGTTTTCAATCCCATTCTTCTTCACTTCAAGCATGACCGCCGTCTTCAAACCGCTGAAACTGAAATCGAGCTCTGCCTTATCAAAAGCTGTTCCAGTGGAAATCTTTGGAAATGTAAATTTGAAAGATTTTGGGTTTCCATCTTTGGCAAGCCTATCAATGATCGGGCCTCCGGGGTATCCCAGACCCAACAACTTGGCCACCTTGTCGAATGCCTCTCCGGCCGCGTCGTCCCTCGTTGCTCCAAGCAGTTTATAATCTCCAAATCCTTTTACCAGATAGAGGCTTGTATGTCCGCCCGAGACGACCATGCCGATGTGCGGATATGGGATGTCTTCATTTTCAATATGCGCCGCATTGAGATGGCCTTCAAGATGATTGACACCAATCAGGGGCTTCTTCAATGAAAAGGCCAAGGACTTGGCAAATGAGACCCCGATGAGAAGGGCGCCTATCAATCCCGGGGCCCTGGTCACGGCGATCGCATCAATATCATCCAGACTAACCCCCGCCTCTTTCAAGGCTCCGTCAAGCAGGGGGACTATCATCTCAATGTGTCTCCTGGAGGCGACCTCCGGGACAACACCGCCAAATTTTGCATGCAGATCATTTTGAGATGCAACAATGTTTGAAAGGACCTGTCTTGAGTTTTTTAAGAGGGCGACGGATGTCTCGTCGCACGAAGATTCAATTCCTAAAATCAGCATATTAATATTTCAGATTCACGCCGTCTTTGTTATCGTTGTTCGCCGCTTTCGCAGGTTGAACCTTCACCCCAGGCGCCAGCGGGATGTCGCTATTAGAGTCGTTTGCCGCGCCGGCTGGTTGCGCCTCTTTTTTGGCAAGCGCCTCTTTATTGTCCAACCTGTCGAGCTTTTCCTGCGCGTGGATCGACTCATCCGACCCGGGATAATTTTTTATAACCTTCTTTAGAAAAGGTTTTGTTTCATCCGCCATTCCCATCTCTGAGAATGCCAAACCCTGTTTTAGAACAGAGGCGGCGATTTTGTTAGATTTTGAATATTTATCTGAGACGACCTGAAACTCTTTAATTGCCTTTGGATAATCCCTGAGTGCGTAATAGCACTCACCAACCCAAAACTGGGCATTGTCAGCGAAATTACTGCTCGGATATGTTTTTAAAAATTTTCTAAACGACGAAACTGCGGAGAGGAAATCTCCGTCTTGCACCATGTCCAGGCCATTTTTATATGCCTCTATTTCGTCAACCGCCTTGGGCAAGACCTTTGCGACCGCCTTCATGATCTGGTCGTCGTATATCTCCATTCGCTCTTCAATGGCTGAGATGCGTGCGCCAATATCTGTCCTCAGACGGTGCATTTCAGCCTGTGTCTCATTCGCCATATGGTTATTTGCCTCAATGGCACCTTGAATGGCCTGATAATCGAGCTTTATCTGTTCTATGGTGGATAGGGCAGAGGCAACTTTTTCGTTGCGCTCTATGGAACTGTCCCTCATCTCCTTTATCATATTTTCAAGGGAGTTCAGCTTGTCTTTGGTGGAGTCGGCCAATGCAGTAGCCTGAGCAACAAAAAGGAAGATAAGCATGAAATTTATTACCTTTTTCAACATAAATTACCTCCGCATAAATAAAAAACCACGGATATGGTCTACACCGTACCCGTGGTTTTGCAAGTATTTCTTGTTATACAAAAGCCTCTACCTGCAGTTGTTGTTACTTCCCTACAAATTCTGTGCGTCTGTTCTGCGACCAGCATGATTCTGTGTGGCAGTTGGACAACGGGCGCTCTTCGCCATAGCTGATCGTTGAGATCTTCTTGGCATCTGAGCCTAGATTAGAGAGATAAGTCTTTGAGCTCTTTGCGCGTCTGTCGCCGAGGGCGATGTTGTATTCCGCCGCGCCTCTCTCATCGCAATGTCCTTCAATGACCACTGACTTGCCCTTTACTTTCATCCACTTGGCGTTATCTTTCATAACACCCTTGTACTCAGGTTTCACATTGTACTGATCATAATCAAAGTGAATCCTCTGCAGTTTGCTAACCGAAACCTCGGTTGCCTTCTTTGCACAGCCTACCATAGCCAGACTGGCAATCATTGCCAAACCGACCACTAACATGGCGAGTCTCTTTGTGTTTTCCATTTCGCCTCC
>CAZTCA010000057.1:8455-9883 GCA_964612405.1 uncultured Pseudomonadota bacterium | reverse complement strand
AACAAGGAGACCCGCTGGAAAAGCTGAACCAGCACATAGAATGGGAGATGTTCCGGACGAGAAGACGATATGGTTGTTCAGGGAGACGCTTACTCAAAGCGGGGTAATCAAGCGGTTGTTCAAGAAGTTCAACAGGCATCTTGATAAGAAGGGATTGATAGCCCGCCGAGGTTCTATAGTAGATGCGTCGTTCGTGGAGGTTCCGCGCCAGCGCAATACGCGGGACGAGAATGAAGACATACGCAACGGTGAAGTTCCGGAGGATTGGGAAGACAATACCGACAAGCTGAGGCACTCCAGTTAGGCCATATAATGCCTCTTGACAGCTAGGGCGCTATGTAGTAGGTACTGCCCCAGTCTCTGGGTGAGGTAATTATTAACTCGTCGGAATCTGCACCAACCCAGGGGCATTGTTGTAAAGACAGAGATTTTGACGAGTGTTTTACAGGAGGTAGTTGTGACAGAAGGAACAGAAGGAACAGAAGGAACAGGAGAAAAGGTCCGCGGAAAAGTTAAGTGGTTTAACGATTCCAAGGGCTACGGCTTCATCGAGAGAGACGGAGGACCGGATGTATTCGTCCATTATTCCTCAATCGGCGGTGATGGCTACAAGAGCGTTGCAGAAGGTCAAGAAGTAACATTCGAGATCGTTGATGGTCCAAAAGGCCCTCAGGCACGCAATGTCGAGAAGGCCTAACCATAAAAATTAGGCAAACGAAACCCCGTCTGATTAAGTTCAGACGGGGTTTTTATTTGGTACTGGATTGCTTCGGCCGGAGGCCTCGCAATGACATGTCACTTAATCAAATTAATAAATTCTTCACGAGTCGCTTGTTTATTTCTGAATCCACCAAGCATGGCAGAGGTAACAATCTTTGTGTCATGTTTTTGAACCCCTCGCATCTGCATACAGAGATGCTGTGCGCTGATAACAACTCCAACGCCCTTCGGTTTCAATATCTCTTGGATTGTCTCCGCGATCTGCTGAGTCAACCTCTCTTGAACCTGCAATCTCCTCGCAAAAAGATCGACCATTCGAGCGATTTTAGAAATGCCGACAATTTTTCCGTCGGGGATATATGCGACATGTGCATGCCCGTAAAACGGCAACAGATGGTGCTCGCAGAGGCTATAAAAAGGTATGTCCTTCACAAGAACCATTTCGTCATATTTATCGGTGAAAACTGCGTCTTTGATAAGCTTGACCGGGTCCTGCTTATACCCTTCCGTCAGAAATTCGAAGGATCTCTTCACCCGCTCAGGCGTTTTCAATAGACCTTCGCGTTTCGGGTCTTCGCCTATTGCCACTAAAAGTTGAGTTATTATATCTTCCATTGAACACCCTCTTTTGTCTACAGGTCTATATGTCTACAAGTCTCCAAGTCAGCACTCATTGTCGACCTGCCGACTTGCCGACCTGATGACCTG
>CAZTCA010000057.1:2430-8355 GCA_964612405.1 uncultured Pseudomonadota bacterium | reverse complement strand
TCTCTATCGATATATGTCGCTATCTTTGCCGCGCTTGCCATGATTGTCAACATCGGATTTACACCTAAAGATGTCGGAAAGATGGAACCATCTGCAATGAAAACATTATCAAGGCCGTAGAAACGGCCATATTGATCGCAAACCGCATTTCTCGGATCAGCTCCCATTCTGCAAGTTCCAAGCGGATGAAATGCCTGAAGATCCAGATCCTTTGCCTTGATCTTCTTTGAGCGAAGCGGCGCCACCCCCTCTTCGCGCGTCAATTCGGGAATTGTATGAATCGGAAGCATTACGGATTTTGCGCCGGCCGCAAAAAACGCCTCGGCCATCAGTGAAATTCCCTTGATATACTTTGGAAGATCGATCTTATTGATATTGTACATCGCAAGCGGTTTATTTCCCGGCAAACTCAAGATTCTTCCGTGACTCACATCGTGAACAAGCATCCCAAATGAAGCTATGTTATTATATTGTTCCATCAACTTTCTATGCTTCTCACCAATGTGAAGAATTGTCGGAGCAGTATAGGGCGGCGGCAGATATATCCCCTCAAGCATGATCCCCTGATCTGCCAGCGCATCTACATGATATCCTTGAGGAATTTCTTTCTCCCATTGACGAATTTCTTTATCAAATAGGCCCATCACCTTTGCCGCGGGATGGAGAGTTAAATTATGACCGATCTGTCCGCTCACATTCGGGACATGCGATCTCATGAGCTGAACCGGCGTGTGGAATGTTCCACATGCAAGAATGATCACACGGGCCTTGACTTCAATGCCGGAGATTCTCTGTTTTGTTTTGGGATCTAAAAAATTTGCAATGACAGTATCGGCATGACTTCCGTTAAACAAAAACCTTGATGCCCTGCAATGAGTATAAAGTTTTGCACCCGCCCTCAAGGCCTTCGGAACATAACCGAGAGAGCTCCCCTGCTTTGCGTTCACAGGACAGCCAAAGTTACAGACTCCGCTTCCGTCACAGCCGGGCGCGTCACGGGGAATCAGTGCACCGCTTATCTTCATCTTCTCAAGTCCGCTTCTGAAAACTCTTGAATTTCTTTGAAGAAGTGATTCATCCGCCGGAGCCACACCAATCATCTCCGCCACTTCTTTATAATATTTCTCCATCCGTGAAGGCGTCCAGTTTGTGAGCCCATAATCAGATACCCATTCCGCAAAGACTTTATCCGGAACCTTCAGACATGTACCGGAATGTATCAGTGTTGTACCACCGACGCCAACTCCAAGAGGGACAAGGATCGCCGGCCATCCAAACGTATTTGTCACCCCGCCGTCACGATAAATCATCTTTGTCATTGAAACGGCATCTTTTCCAAAATCCTTTGCCGTAAAATGGCCGCCTTCTTCCAAAACGATCACACGATATCCAGCCTCAGCAAGCTTTGCCGCCGCAACACCTCCGCCGGCCCCACTGCCAATAATACAAATATCACACTCTTCTTTTATATTTTCCTGTGGAATGTTTGTAATCAGATTATCTTTTGGAAACTCCGGTTCGGGTAGCGCCTTGCCGAAGACCGGTGCATAACCGAGTTCAGCGGAGACCCTCGGATTGGAATAATAATTTGCGAAAGAAATCGCGCAAAGGAAACGCCACAAAACTTTCTCCGGCGCCCATCTCGACCCACGCCAGTACTCAAGATATTTCATTTTCCACTTCTGATCCATCTTTTTGAAGGTCTTGAAATGAAGGCGGAAGAAGAAGGCGCCATAATCAAAAAAGAAAAGGAGAAGCCTGAAGATTATTCTCTTATCTCTTGAAAAATGACCAACATGTTCTTCAACGCTATCAACCGTCCCCGCCCCTTCGATTGAATAGGATAATTTTCTGGAGGGGACCGGTATCAGGGTCTCGATGAATGCCTTGAGTATTTTTTTCTCTCGCTTACTTAGCATGTTAATTGCCGTTTATCGTTTATCGTTTATCGTTTATCGATAAACGTTCAACAATCAACGTTCAGCGGCTTTTCTCATTATCACCAACAACTCATCAACGGTCGGCACATCCCCGACGATTGTGAGGTCATCGTGCACCTTCCCGGACGGGGAGACAAATAATATCGTCGGCCAGCCGATCACATTATATTTATTCACCACACTACTCGTCTCTTCAGAATCCACAGACGCATCTATATAAACCATGACGAAACTTTTCGATATCTCCTCCATCTCCTTGCTCGATAAAACATTCTTTTTCAATTCAACGCACGGAGGGCACCAGCTTGCGCTAAAGACAACCATAATAGGCTTTTTGTTTACAACGGATTCAACAACCGCGGTCTTCTCGTCGGGCGCCCAATGAATATATGTGCGGGTTCCGTCGTTATAACCGATTAGCGATGTTGAATAGTATATGGCCGGAAGCAATAAAAGTACCCCTAGAGAAATTTTAACAATGCCACCAACTTTGATGTTTTTTATCCTAGAGGCGAGAGTGCCGAAAAATGTCCCCACAACCATATAGAGCGTTCCGAATCCCAAGGCATAAACAGCAAGAAGAACTCCTCCAAAAAGATATGCCTTCTTTGCCACAACCCAGACAAGGATTGCCCCGAGGATTGGACCCACACAGGGTGTTGCAAGGACTCCCACGGATATGCCCGCGAGGAATGCGCCCAGAAAACCGGTTCCGCCAAGCCTGGAGAGCCGATTCTGAATAGACTGTGGAAGGCGAAGGGTTATAATACCAAACATTGAAAGACTCATGGACAGGAAGAAGAGTATAACGAGAACCAAGAATATCCTGCTCTGAAAGAGAAAACCAATACTTTTGCCCACTGAGGCCGCGATAACACCCAACACAGAATACGTTACGGCTATTCCGGCAACCAGAAACAGGGATAGAAGGAGATTTTCACGTACACGCCCCTTCTTATGGACCCCGATAATAGTCAGTGTGATTGGAAGAAGAGGCAGAACACAAGGGGTCAGACTGGTCAGGACTCCGGCCAAAAACGCAATAACAACGGCCAACAGCCAACCGCCACCAATGACATGTTCAAAATTTTTGGCCTGAAAAAGCTCTTTAAACGTGGATTCCTCATGGATAACCGTGTTCCCCTTCATCTCACCGATCGCATTGCCGGAGGAAACCTCCACCTTCCACACAATTTCACGTCTCTCCGGTTTCAGACAGAGCTTGTCCTGACAACCCTGAAATTCCAACACTGCCGCAACCTCATGAAGGCCGGCCGTCAAACCCTTTGGGGCCGATAAAACGACATGGATTGCGACCTCCTCCTCAGGGAAGATGTATATTGGCTCATCCGGTGTCGAGTCTTTTTGCAGGATAGGAACCGGAAACTGGATATCCTCAACCCGAATGCCATCGAGGACAGTGAATTCAAGGTCGGTCTTGTCGCTATAAACATGATACCCCTTGGGGATCCCCAAAACCACGTCTGTGGAGACGTTGGAGCCTGCTTCAACCTGAATAACCGAGTCTTCCCACATGACATTAAACGGTGATTCGTAGGCGAAAACACTCGTGCTCACCAAAAGGGTCAAAACAAAGAGCAAAAAAAGTGATTTATTTCTGTGTTTCATACTCATTTCATACAGATTTTATTTGAAAAAAGCAAACAACTTGTGTACTCTACGCGCTGATGAATCCCGCAAACAAGCTGATAATCAAGACTGCATTCCAGATAGCCAAAAGTATTGGTGCAAATAAGGTCATGATTCACATAGACCCTCTTGACGACCTCATTTATAGCGAACGAATCCCTTCAAAGATGGACATTTTGCTGATCAGTAAGAAGAAAAATTGGACTTTTGAGAAAAAAGACCATTCCCTTGGAAATCGTTGCAAGGCCATAATCACCGTTCCCAATATTAACATGACACGTGTGGCGCTTTTGAAGCTTGCCGTAGTTTTGGGCATGTCTATCGACCTCATCACTCAAAGGGATATTGTGGTCAGCGTTGTCGGGAACACAGCTTTGGGGGTTCTGGATAATATTCAAATGATCGACACTGCCAAAGAGGAAGAGATCATCACAAGTCACAGCGTCACAAAGATCACAGAAAACATCAATCCGGAGGTTTTTCACACGGTCCTGAATCTTGCCATTGAGCTTGCCGACAAAGGCCGTGAAGGCAAGCCGGTCGGCACAATCTTTGTTGTGGGAGATGAAGAGCACGTCATGCAACTCTCGCGTCAGATGATAATCAATCCTTTTAAAGGTTATGATGAAATCGAACGAAATATCCTAAATCCAGCTCTAAAGGAGACGATCAGGGAATTTTCTGCCATGGACGGGGCATTTGTGATCGGCGGCGACGGAACGGTTCTCACTGCGGGCCGCTACCTCTCAGCCGCAAGTGATGATGCCAACCTGCCCAGAGGCCTTGGCTCAAGACATATCGCGGCGACCGGCATCACCGCGTTAACCAAATCTATCGCAATTGTGATATCCGAATCATCCGGCGATTTGAGAATTTTCAAAGACGGTAAAATACTAATGGAAGTTGAAAAGACGACCACCTGACAAGAACGGAGATAGAAGACATGACAAAGGAACTCGGCGAAAAGCTCTATGACAAAAGAACCATAGAAAAGCACATCGAGCACAAGTTGCTCTCGAAAGACGACAGAAATAAATATACCAAGTCTCTCCCGGACGATGCCGCAAATGCGGATTATTTCAAGCCGGAGATGGATGACAAAGAAGACGTTTCTTTAACTTTCTCCTCGGTCGAAGTGATAGATAAATAGATTTCTCTTTTCAAATCCTCTAAATCGGGAGTCATGCCAAGAATTTTTTGAATTGACGTCACCCCCCTGTCGTTTATTCCACAAGGAATTATGTGTCTGTAGTGGTCCATGTTGGGATTTATGTTGATCGCGACTCCGTGCATTGAAACACCGCGTGATATGTGAAAGCCAATAGCGACAAGTTTTTCATTGTTATGCCAGAGACCCGGATATTGTTGGTCTCTCGTTACCGGGACATTAAACCTTGCCAATGCCTTGATAAGCGCACTTTCCACGACCTCAACAAACTTACGAACACCGAAACCAAGTTCATCAATATTGAATATAAAATAACAGACAAGCTGGCCGGGGCCATGATATGTGATTTTCCCGCCCCGATTTGTCTTAACAACCTCAATCCCGTCGCGCTTCACTTCATCTGAGGTGCTGATCCAATCGGAGGCACAATCCTGCTTCCCTGTTGTGAAAACGCTTGGGTGCTCGCAAAATACCAGTGTGTCCGGGATGATACCGTTTATTCTATCTTTATGAAGTTGTTCTTGAAGAGACAGCGCCTCAAGGTATGGGGTGAGTCCGATATCAATGGTCTTGATGTTCATGCGCGCTTCTGCAGAATTTCAACGCCTTTGCCGATATACTGAAGCCCAGAAACAAAGATGAGGACGGTTGTGACGACAATACATCCGAACGTTAGATCAGTTATGGGATATCTCCAGATCTGAAACGCCGGATTCACCATCGAGCCCAAGCCTAACAACCCCAGGAAGATCTGCGAAAGAGTTGCAAGTTTTGAAGAGGTAAAGGGTTTGTACTCAACTTCGATCTTGAGGATTTTTAAAACGCCGATTCCGCTCATTATCATGAAGTCTCTTAAAACAAGCAGAACAAAGAACCACACCGGAACAACGCCTGTAGACATTAGGCATGCAAATGTTGAGACCATCAGCAGTTTATCGGCCAGCGGGTCTAAAAAAGCACCGAGTTGTGAGAACTGCCGCATATAGCGGGCAACTGCACCGTCTGCGATATCGGTGGCCGCGGCAATAAAAAAGATCCAGAATGCGCATGAATATCTTCCCGACACAAAGCAGAGGATAAATACCGGCACCAAAAAGAGTCTGCTGATTGTTAATATGTTTGCCAAGTGAAATTTCATTTCGTGCGTTAGTCCGTTGGTTCGTTAGT
>CAZTCA010000057.1:0-2330 GCA_964612405.1 uncultured Pseudomonadota bacterium | reverse complement strand
AATATGTTTGCCAAGTGAAATTTCATTTCGTGCGTTAGTCCGTTGGTTCGTTAGTTCGTTGGTTCGTTAGTTCGTTGGTTCGTTAGTAAATCTTATTATATAAAACAGTTAGTTTCTTACCCAACATAAATTTCTTCACTACGTCATCGCTGATATAGCACAGCTTATTAGATACTATCATTTGTGCTTCCAATTCTGTATGGATCCAATGGCTATGGTGAGAAAACGCTTAAACTCCTTGGAAGATTTCCTCACAAAGCCTTCGGCAATATTAGAAAGGACAGAAATTGAGGAACGTCTTAACTGTGCCGTAAGACCATATACTTCATCTCTGGGGAAAGTTTTTGTATGCTCATAGACATCAAGCGACTGTTCTAATGCCAGCTTCCAAACATCCAATTTTTTATAATCCTTAACCATATATACCCCAAACCAAAGTACTAACGCACTAACGAACATATTTCTCATATTTCTTCAAGAGTTTCTCGGGTAATAATGCATCGACGCTGATGCACTTGCTGTAATGTCTTGCCCTGACCACCGAACCGATACGGTATATCTCTGATAACACCCCACCCGCATCCAGAGGAAGCTTGAGTCTTGTCCGTTTGAATTTGTCGGCCAAGACAACGCTCACACGTTCGGACAATTTGTCGAGCCCATCACCTGTCAACGCGGAGATTTGCACACCGTCTGACATCGTCCGCATATAAAGATGTCCCGCATCGCACTTATTATAAACCCTGACGCGCGGCTTGGTGATAAGATCGAGCTCCTTCAAAACCGATTCAACCACCTCTATCTGATGTTCCGCCTCAGGATCTGAGGCATCAATAATATGTAACAAAATCTCTGCCTGCCCCACCTCTTCAAAGGTCGCCTTGAATGATTCCACCAGTTGGTGAGGAAGTTTGCGTATAAACCCGACGGTATCCGCAATCAGAATCTCTCTGCCTTTCGCAAGACGCATCTTTCTGATTGTCGGGTCGAGCGTTGCGAAGAGCTTGTCTTCAACAAATACGCCGGCCTTTGTCATGGCATTCATCAGTGTCGATTTGCCGGCATTGGTATATCCGACAAGGGCCACCACCGGAATCGGCACAGACGCCCTTTTCGATCTGTGAATATCTCTGTGACTCCTGACACTCAAGAGGCCCTTCCTCAAGAACGACATCCTCTCTTTAATCCGGCGTTTGTCGACCTCGAGTTTTGTTTCGCCGGGGCCGCGGGTTCCGATATAGCCCGCCTGCTGTGACAGAGCCAGACCACGCCCCACAAGCCTTGGAAGCAGGTAATTCAACTGCGCAAGCTCAACCTGCAGTTTGCCCTCTTTTGTGTGTGCCCTCTTGGCAAATATGTCTAATATGATGGCGGTTCTATCCAGGACCTTTATTCCGAAGATATCCCCCAGATTCCTGTTCTGCGCGGGAGTCAATTCATCGTCAACTACCACGAGATCAATCCCGGACCCCTTGATCTCATCTGCAATCTCCTCCGACTTCCCCTTCCCGATAAATATTGCCGGATTGATTATATGGAGCTCCTGCTTTATCACCTTTACAACTTCAGCGCCGGCGGTATCAACAAGTCGCCCGAGCTCTTCCAGAGACGCATCCATCTGAGCCGCAGTCGCTCGCGGCCTCCTCACTCCTATTAGCAGAGCTCTCTCTTTCACGATTGGAAATTGGTTATGTTGTGGCCGAAGATCTTCTCAACCGTGGAGACCAGATCCAGAGAAGGGGCCACACTCAAATCTTTTGGCAGCTCCATCACGGTCTCGCTCTTGTCAGGTATGGTGATATGAACGAATGTCCTGCAATCGCCCGGATATCTGGTCAACACACTCTTCAAATTCTGCAACTGATCCCCCTTCACCTCTGATGCCGCGAAACGGAAATGGACCGTCTTGGTGAGCCGCTTCGGTGCCTCGGTCAATTCAAAGATGTCTCTAGCAAGGATCTTTGCCCTCTGTTCGTCAATATCCATATCCCCGATTACAAAACAGGGCTTGTCACTCTTCAAAAGAGGCATCGCCTTTGCGTATAGCTCTGGAAAGACGATCACCTCAACCGTACCTTGAAGATCCTCGAGCGTCACAAACCCCATCCGGTCGCCCTTCTTCGTTGTTATCTCCCTTATGGCAGTTACAACGCCGCCCAGCCTCGCCTCTTTGCCATCGCGCATCTCAATCATTGTGTTGCTGTTTGCCGTTGCATAGGCATCCAATAGATCCGCGTGTTGAGCCAACGGATGGCCGGAGATGTAAAAACCGAGCGCCTCTTTCTCAAACGCCAACAGTTCATGCTGTGACCATGGGATTATATCCGGAA
>CAZTCA010000056.1:0-10084 GCA_964612405.1 uncultured Pseudomonadota bacterium | reverse complement strand
CTTAGACTTCGCGACCCACTTATGGATTGGCTTCGCTCCCACCTTCTGGAGCCGGACACAGCGGGGTCAGACCCCTGGTGTCTCATTTGCAATACCAGACGGCGGCTGTAGGGAGGCTTGACTTAATTCCGAATCCTTACTACTTAGACCCAAACTATGTCGAAAAAATTAAGAATCGGGGTCGTCTTTGGCGGAAAGTCGGGCGAGCACGAGGTCTCTTTGGTCTCTGCTTCGTCTGTCATTAGCGCACTGGACAAATCGAAATATGAAGTGGTCCAGATAGGCATTGCCAAAGATGACAAGTGGTTCTCGGGAGATAAGGTGCTGGAGGCCCTGAAGGCCGGAAAACAGCCCGAGGGGGATGGATTGTCCATCAAGCCGGGCGAAAACGGCGGGGGGTTGAACTGTGATGTAGTTTTCCCTGTTCTTCACGGCCCGTTTGGTGAAGACGGAACAATTCAGGGGCTTTTTGAGATTGCAGGCGTTCCATATGTCGGGGCAGGTGTGCTGGGTTCAAGCGTTGGAATGGACAAGATTGCACAGAAAGACATTGTCTGTAAACACGGGATAAGGGTTGCGCCGTATACATGGTTCACTTCTAAATTATATTTTGCGAATAAAAATAATCTAATATCCAAGATATCCGAAGAGATCGGTTTTCCATGTTTTGTAAAACCATCCAATGCCGGATCAAGTCTTGGAATATCCAAGGCGCACAACGAAAAGGAATTGGAGACGGCTCTCAATGATGCAGTCAGATATGACAGAAGAATTGTGGTTGAACAGGGGATTGACCGCGTGCAGGAAATAGAAGTGAGTGTGTTGGGGAATGAAGATCCTAAGGCATCTTGTGCCGGCGAAGTGATTCCGTCCAACGAGTTTTATGATTATGACGCAAAATATGTGGATGGAAAATCCAAGACATTGATTCCTGCCAATCTTCCCAAAGAGCTTGAAAAGGTTGTAAGGGACGCAGCGGTTACTGCATATAGATTGCTGGATATTGCCGGAATGGCCAGAGTCGATTTTTTGGTTGAAGGAGATGACGTTTATTTTAACGAAGTGAACACAATCCCCGGGTTTACATCCATCAGCATGTATCCAAAATTGTGGGAGGCTTCGAATATGTCATATTCAAAACTCCTTGATGAGCTGATAAGACTGGCGATGGGTCGTTTTGAAGAGAAGAGAAAGCTTTTAACTTCCTATAAACCAAAATCCGACTGGTATAAAAAATCTTAGAATTTATCCGGCAGTTCCCTGACGATTAATTCATCATTATCCATGATATCGCAATCAATCTGATGAATTCTTGTGAAGTGTTTGGATGGGCTTGCATTTTCTGGAAATCTCAACCCCATGATGGTTGTGATTTCGTTTTTGGGAGTGAACGTTCTTTCGTGTTGAAATTTTTCCAATATTTTAACCGTGCTTCCGCCGCTTGAAAAATCTGCGGATACAAAACATGCAAGACCTGTTGTGTCGAAAACTGTTGTCTTTTCGCGCTGAATCGTCACTTTTATATTTTCACCGCTAAATTGCAGTTCGTGAGTGCCGGCGGACATCTCTTTTGAAATATAGGTTGCAGGTTTGAGAGAAAAGCCGCGTCCGTCTACAGAAATATTTGCCTTATCGACTCTACTATTGACCAGCGTCAGGTAGCCGGGGTTATTAGGCGTGCATGAAACGACCGACAGAATCAACACGACGGAAAATGTAAAGAGTATTGTCTTGAAACATCTGAAAAAGTTTTTGTTCCTGTCATTGCGAGGAGTTATGCGACGAAGCAATCTAGTGAATTCAATTAGTTGCACTAGATTGCTTCGCCCCTTTTGGGCTCGCAATGACAATGAGAGTAACTTTTTCAGATGTTTCATCTTCATATTTATCACCCGTTTGTTAAGAATTAAACACACATCTATCGACAAATTTTATCAGGGATGCCCGAGCCTTGTTGGCGGACTGTTCAAATTTGGGTATAGATAAAATTTTTGCCGGCTTCTTGATCATTGTTGATACAATCTTAACCATATCCGTTGTTCCGTTCTCTGCCGCATATGTCTGTGCCTCAGATAGATGCATGTCCATTGAATCCATAACAGCATGGACTATAGCAAAGTCTGTGTTGGTTTCTTCGGCAACTTTGGCAAGACCGGCAGATTCCATGTCCACGGCAATTGCTCCGTATTTTGTGCCGAGAAATGCCTTTGAATGAGGGGTTTCAATCGGCTTATTAACCGTTACTATTGCGCCGGTGTGGATTGTGATATCAACGAGCCCATCTTCACCACCGGTCATCAAATGGCTGATATCTTTCGGCGTGTATGTTTTTTGTGTGGCTTCATCTATAACTGAGTTTGCCACAACGATGTCGCCCACTCCAAGATTCGGCACGAGCCCTCCGCAATAGCCGATGTTGATGCTAGTCTGTGGCTTATATTCTTCAATGCAGAATTTAGCGGCCCTCTGCATCTTTCGCGAGCCGACTCCTGTGCGTGCAACAATCACATCATGTTTTTTATATTGACCGAGATAGATGACAGAGGGCCTCAACGATATCTTTTCCAGAATATCTATCTCACTCAAGATGGGAGCCACTTCATGTTGTAGTGCAGCAAGTATTAATAACATAACCAAAACCCCATTTTTAATTTATCTTTCAAACTGTTATGTAAACCCAAGGTTACGCTTGCTTCAAATCCCGAGTGTACCATACAGTCCTTGCACCTTGGATCCGAACCGGAAGAATACTTATCCCAATCTACTGATTTCATCAACTCATTAAATGTTTTATAGTGCGTGTCTGTTATCAGGTAGCACGGCGCCTTCCAACCGTTTACATTATATGTAACGTTCCCCCATGGGGAGCAGTTGTAATCTCTTTTGCCGCAGAGAAAGTCAAGATAGAGGGGGGTGCTTATCACTCTGTATCTTTTGGAAATTTCTTTTATCTTTTCAAACCTGTCGAATATTTCCTGTTTCGTCAAAAAATTAGATTTATCCTCGGCGTCTATAAAATTGAAACTGGGAGAGAGAAGCATTCCGTCTACGCCAATAGATTTCAGGATTGAAAAGAGTTCGTCGATTTCTCCCGGATCTGTATTTTTATAAATGGTTGTATTTGTCGTTACTCTGATGCCGCGTCTTTTCGCAATCTTTATACCGTCGATGATTTTATCAAATGCACCGGGATGGTTCGTCATAGCATCGTGAGTATTCGCCAGTCCATCCAGGTGAATATTAATATTAAACATGGGATGCGGTTTGATCAGGTCGATTTTTTGGCTGAGGAGGAGGCCGTTAATACAGAGATAGGTGACTTTGTCTCTACTCAATGCCTCTTTGATCAGCTCTTCAATGCCATGATAGAGAAGTGGTTCGCCACCGCAGATTGATACGACCGGTGCACCACATTCTTCAATTGAACGTACGCAGTCATCGATTGATAGGCGCTTATCTAATGTCTCTTTATACTCATGGATTCGGCCACAGCCCTTACACGAAAGATTGCAGGCGTGAAGCGGCTCCAACATGAGCACAATCGGAAATTTAGATACCTTCTGTTTTCTATTTTTCCTGATACCTGCCGCAATTTTTGCCGTTTGGCACAGTGGGAATCTCATTAGGGGGCCTGACTATCACTTAAGTGTCCACCAGATCAATCCCTTTTCATTTATAAATTCTTATGATAGGAGACTCAATCGATATGAAACGGGATAACTCATTAAAATTATTCAAAAGTGCCAAAGATTCTCTGGTCGGTGGCGTGAATTCGCCGGTGAGGGCGTTTGGTCATGTCGGCGGTACGCCGCCTTTTATAAAGAAGGCAAACGGCGCCTATCTCTGGGATGAGGATGGAAACAAATATATAGATTATGTCGGGACATGGGGGCCGGCAATTCTTGGTCATGCCCATCCTGAGGTGATTAGAGTAATCAAAGAGACTGCGGAGGACGGGACAAGCTTTGGTGCTCCCTGTAAAACAGAGATAAGATTGGCCGAGTTGGTCAAAGACGCCTATCCATCCATGGATCTGGTCAGATTCACAAGCTCGGGGACCGAGGCGGCGATGGGGGCAATTCGTGCCGCCAGAGGTTTTACAGGCAGAGATAAAATAATAAAATTCAACGGTTGTTATCACGGTCATGCAGATTGTCTGCTGGTGAAGGCCGGGTCAGGCGCTTTGACCGGAGGTGCGCCGGGTTCCGCAGGTGTGCCGTCTGATTTTGCAAAGCATACATTGATTGCGGAATATAATGATCTTCAATCGGTTGAAGAACTTTTCAACGCGAACAAAGACCAGATCGCGTGTCTGATTGTGGAGCCTGTTGCGGGGAATATGGGCTGTGTGTTGCCGAATGCAGATTTTCTGACAGGACTAAAGAGTTTGTGTGACAAAAATGGTGCGATTTTAATCTTTGATGAGGTGATGACAGGTTTCAGGGTTGCAAGGGGTGGCGCGCAGGAATTATATAAGATCAAACCCGATATGACGTGCCTTGGAAAGATTGTCGGTGGGGGCCTTCCGGTCGGAGCCTATGGTGGCAGACGTGAAATAATGGAGAAAGTTGCACCATTGGGGCCGGTCTATCAGGCAGGTACACTTTCCGGCAATCCGATTGCTATGGCGGCCGGGATCAAGACGCTGGAACTTTTGCAGGACCCAAGCACATATAAAAAACTTTCGGATCTGACATCCAGACTGGTTAGTGGGATCTCACGTGTTCTGGATTCAAAAAAGATTTCGCACAAGACAACGCAGGTAGGTTCAATGTGGTCCCTGTTTTTCACCGGCGAAGATATTACAAATCTAGGCGATGTCATGTCATGTGATAAGCCACTATTTGTAAAATATTTTCACCACATGCTGGATGACGGTGTTTATCTTGCCCCATCTCCATATGAAAGCGCATTTGTATCTACGGCACATACCGAAGACGACATCGATAAAACAATTTTAACATTGGAGAGTTTTAAATAAGCCATGAAAAAAGATTCACCAATGTATGCACTTGGTCTGTATGGTGCGGTCGGCATTCAGCTGGCGGTTAGCGTTGTGGCAGGCCTTGTGGCCGGGAATTATTTCGACAACAAAATTGGCTCAGGCCCATGGCTGGCCATAGTCGGCACCGTTCTGGGCGTTGTTGCCGGCATGTGGAATCTCATTAGAATTATGAAATACAACGAGAGGGATTCAGATGGTTCTGAAAAGAATTGAAAAGCTTAATATTATCATAGGGATATTGCTTGTTGCAGTCTCTTTCATTATCTGGCAGGACTCTAAATTATCCTTGTCTCTCGCGTTGGGCTCTGTTATAGGCGGCGCCAATTTTTGGATGTTGGTGAAGCTGGTGGGGAAGATATTTGGTGATGGCCCAAGCAAGTGGCGTTTTGGATTGGCAGTTGTTTTGAAATTTTTAGTTTTGATTTTAGTTTTATGGCTGGTTGTTAACCGGTTTCCGGTTCACATGATTGCTTTTTTGGTTGGTCTATCAACAATTGTATTAGCAGTTATTATTTCACAACTTTTTAGCGATAGCACGATAGCACGATAGCACGAACGTACGAAAAATGGATTTTAATCTCCTCATATGGCTTGGCGAAAAACTCGGATTGTCAAATCTGGTTAACGAGTCGACGATTCATATCGTTTCGGCGGCGTTCATTGCCGTTGTTTTGATTATTTTGGCCGTTATTATCAAGATTAGACTTCGCGACCCGGAAAAATTTGTCATCCCTTCGGAAAAGTTTAATCTGATTGGTGTGTTTGATATAATAGTCGAGTGGGTGTTGGGGCTCATGGAAGGGGTGATGGGTGAGAGGGCGATCAAATTTTTGCCTCTTGTCGGATCAGTGTTCCTTTATATATTTTTCTGCAATTTATTGAGCCTCATCCCGGGTTTTTTGCCGCCGACCGATAATATAAATACAAATCTTCCGGTGGCAGTTACCGTGTTTGTTTATTATCACGCAGTCGGCGTGAAAGAACATGGTGTAAAGGGTTATCTAAAACATTTTGCCGGGCCGATTATCTGGCTGGCGCCGCTGATGTTTTCGCTGGAGATAATCAGTCACTGCGTGCGACCGATTTCACTGTCGGTGAGGCTCTTCGGAAATATAACAGGCGATCACATGGTGTTGGGGATCTTTTCCAATCTCATCCCGTTGTTTGTGCCGGTAATCTTTTTGGCACTCGCATTATTTGTTGCTTTTATACAGGCGTTCGTGTTTTCATTATTATCAACGGTGTACATTGCTCTGGCTACTGAAAAAGAGCACTAAATATAGAAAGGGGATTTGGAATGAAGAAAATAGTATTAAAGTTAGTGACGCTGGTTGCGGGGCTCAGTTGGTCTGCAGTCGCAATGGCAGAAGGTGCAGTAGATCATGCGGCCACTGGAAGTAATTTAGGATCTGCGCTGGCAATTGCATCCGGCATCGGAATCGCAATCGCGGCATTTGGTGGCGCGCTCGGGCAGGGAAAAGCGGCGACCGCAACACTCGAAGGAATTGCAAGAAATCCTGAAGCCGCGCCGAAACTATTAACCCCGATGATTATTGCATTGGCGTTGATCGAATCGCTTGTGATCTATGCGCTGGTGATCGCGTTCTTGTTGCAGGGAAAGATTTAACAGACGTGAACCGTGAGCCGTAAGCCGTAAGCTGTAAGCCGTGAGCCGTGAGCCGTGAACCGTGAAGCGTGAAGCGTGAAGCGTGAAGCGTGAAGCGTAAGCAGTTACTGTTCACGTCTTACGGTTCACGGTTCACGGTTCACGATTTACGTTTTTCGCGCCCGTAGCTCAGCGGATCAGAGTATCTGACTACGGATCAGAGGGTCGCAGGTTCGAATCCTGCCGGGCGCGCAAATTTTGCGCCAGCAAAATTTGCCCCGATATACGATATTCGATATACGGGGTTTTACAGAGTTCAGTGCCATATTGAGGGCGCAAAATTTCGTATATCGTTTTTCGTGTATCGTATATCGGGAAAGGTAAAAACCTTCGATTTTAGGGGCCGAAATTTTTTCCGATACACGATATACGATACACGGGAGTTTTTATGTTCGACTTCGAAAATCTCGACATCTACAAACTCGCTTTAGATTTCGCCAAGCAAGTTGCAAGAGCTACAGAAAATGCTCCTCGTGGTCATTGGAGCCTCATCGACCAATTCCAGCGAGCCTCAACTTCAATTGCCTTAAATATTGCCGAGGGTGCCGGACGTTACGCCAAGGGCGAGAAGAAACAGTTTTACTCAATAGCAAAGGGCTCCGCTTATGAATGCGTGCCGTTGATTTCCTTGTTTTGTGAACTGTCCATTATTGATGAAAAAGTGACTGCGGATTGGAAAGAGTTATTACAGAGGATCTGTCAAATGCTAACCAAGCTGATTCAGAGTATAAAATGAATAAACACCTCGACATCATCGCTAAAATGCTCACCAATTTGGTGAAATCGATAGAGGAGTTGAAGAGGAGGTAAAATGGGTGTGAATCAAGAATTATCAATTAGCCCGTCAGCCTCTGGTGTAGCCTATCTCCGTTCTCTTCATGAAGATATAAGCGGTGACTTTCTGGCCAAGCATTTTGTCACACCAGAGGGTGAAGCTTTAGCAAAAAAGTGGCTTAAAGGATTGCCGTGTGTTGGCAAAGAAGTGTCATTGCGATGCAGTTGGTTTGATTTTGCAATAAATGAGGCTATCGATTCGGGCATCAATCAGATCATTCAAATAGCGGCGGGTCTCTCAACATTCCCGTGGCGCCATGCTGATACTGATAAACTGAAATATGCTGAATTTGATAGGCCGGAAATGGTTCTTTTTAAACAAGAGGTTATAAAAAATTTGATCGCTGTTGGTTGTCTTGTTTCTCCGCATTGTTCGGTACTTTGGCGGGAGGTCAATCTTTCTAGTGATCGCTTAGAGCCAGTTTGTAGAACGCTATCGTGGAATTTTGGCCAACCTGCGCTATTTGCCCTTGAAGGAATATCATATTATCTTTCACATGATCGTCTCGCAGATTTGATACGCGAAATTTCACAGATCTCACCCAAGGGTAGCCGGATTGCCATTGATTATTTTCACGATCAAACCGAAGATCTGTCGACTTTAGAACGTGTTATGGGTTCTATAGCACCTGCCGGAGGAGAGGCTGCCTGGCGCAGAATAAATTCTGAAAAGATCCGGTCTTTTTTAAAGGGCTGGGAGATCACGGACGATGAGAGTTTGGCAATAAAGTCCATGAGAGAAGGATTTGGGAAACTTATGGACTATGTTTCTGTTTTAAGCGCAACGAAGATCATATAGCATACACCATCCATGCCGTATTTGACTACAAACGCCCTATAAACAGGTTTAACGTCCTGACAATGGAGAGCGCATAAATAAAAAAGGAGCCTTTTGGCTCCTTTTTTATTTATGCGTGTCTGTCTGTGGATTTGGACCTTTATTCGAGGCCGAGCCCGTGTACCCATAAGCGAACGAAGTGAGTCGAATGGGTGGGCGGAGGTCATCCTAGAGCGCGAAGCGCGGCAGGGAATCCTGGCGGGCGCGCAATCCATAACGAGTTTTTGGCTTAGATGCCTATTCTATTTATTGAAATTAATTCTTGCTTTTTTTGAGGGGGGGAGGTAAGAGCCTTCCCTATGAAAAAACTTTCACTTATAATTTTATGGGGATTGTTGTGTGGCATGGTGGGCTGTGGAAGTAACACATCCACAGATGGAGATGGTGGAACAGGAAGCTCTTGCACTGAGACGCTAACAACAAAAAGCGAAATTCGTGCTCTTATTCAGAGTTATGATACAGATCCACCGCCCGCAGATGCAATTACTGCACTCCAAGCAGGTTGTGACGCCTCTACAGCGGATATGGACGCTTTCACTGAGGCCTTCCTTTGCTCAATTGAAGCGACGACCTCTTTTAACACTGATTCAGACATTCAAGACGATATTGATAATCTTGAGCACATGGATTCTTCCGACATAAGCGGTTCGTGTGCTGAAATTAACGTCCTTTAGATGGACATTAGTACGCGTGTGCCTGGAGTTTTTTGATTACTTCAACGAATACCACGCACCGCGGCCAGCCCCGTGCTTTTCCAAATATTCCTTCTTTACCAGATTTTTAATGTGATCTTTTATGGTATTCCGATTGCTACCGGTTGCCTTGACTGCCTCATTGACAGTAATTCTCCCGTACTCACGTGCAATTTCAATAATCTTAATTGAGAGTTCCGGCATTGAGCCCGCGAGGACATGTTCCCTTTCAATCTTTTTCTCCAATCGATTTTTTTGTTCTTTGAGCGCATTTAAAAAATACGTGACCCATGGTTGCCAATCTGGCGAGTCAGTTCGAATAGTCATTTGCGTTTGTCGCAGGGCCAGATAATAGTTTTTCTTGTTTTGCTCGACCACGCTTTCCAGAGAACTATACGGCACATAAATATATCCACCCCGCAGGAGAAGAAGTGTGGTTAATATTCTGGAAAGGCGCCCGTTTCCATCCTGAAAAGGATGAATGGCAAGAAATGTAACGACAAAGACTGCAATGACTATGAGCGGATGTACTCTGTTTTCGTCCAGACTTGTCTGAGTCCATTGAACTAATTCTTTCGTTAGTCTTGGCGTATCAAATGGCGTTGCAGTTTGAAATACGATCCCAAGGCTTTTACCATCCGGCCCGAATGCCTCAACATGATTTGGCAGAATTTTGTATTCTCCGCGGTGACGGTTGTCTTTGTCAGAATATTTAAGCAGATCCCCGTGAAGTTGCTTGATATGGTTTTCCGTTGGTGAGATTGCATCAAAATTGGCAAAGATCATATCCATGACCTCGGCGTAGCCAGCGACTTCCTGCTCATCCCGTGTGGAGAATTTTTTGATCTCAAGATTTGAAAGGAACCTCTCAACCTCACGGTCGGACAACTTGGCTCCTTCAATGCGTGTCGATGAGCCGATGCTTTCAATTGTTGCTACACGGCGCAAATTTGAAAGCCGGTCCGGTGCTATTCGGCCGATAGCCTTCCACTCCCCCTTAAACTCGTCGATTTCGGCGATAGCCTTAAGAATTTCATCTGTAATCTGGA
>CAZTCA010000055.1:0-10098 GCA_964612405.1 uncultured Pseudomonadota bacterium | reverse complement strand
ACAATTCCGTTGCCGTCAAGCGCGAAACAACCGGCGGGCTGGCCGGTCATGTCTAGATCGTTGATTGCCCTCAAGAACCAATCTCTTGTCAAACAGCCGGTCTCGCCGGGAATCTGCTTGATCGCCGTTGAGAAGGCATTTGAAAATTCGGATGTATTGCCCACACCATACGCAGTCATTGTATAGGGAGTGGCGCCATCGAGGGAGAGTTGCATTGCAAATCTTCTCAATCCGTTAACACTCCATGGCTTCAATGTCGGCGAGAGATCCTGTTTATACACTTTCCCCTGGCCATTAATCTTTGTTAGGGTTGCGGGATCTGCCTCAAATAATTCTAATTTAGTTGTCGTTGGGTGCAAAAGGCCGGTAATGCCTACAATTGATCCTGAGGCCACTGAGACGACCGGAACGATATCATTTGGATAATCAATTCCGTTGTTGCCACCGTTCGCCAACGCAATACCTTTATTAGTATTTTCGTAAAAGATAGACTGTGTAATTAAATTTTTGTCACCAGTATCAACCTGAACGCCGGTTGCGTTGCTGTAAAATTCTCCGCCGGCCAGAACGTCATTGTCATTGCCCGAGATATACATTCCAACAGATGAGTTAATCGCCGTGATTCCATCAAGCGTATTATCATCACTATATACACAAACACCCCTGTATCCGCCTGTTCCGTCAACAATTACATTTTTCAATACTGAGTTGCCGGCTCCGGCGTTCACCGTCTGACCGTTTCTGATGTTGATAACACAATTTCCGGGGGCTCCGTTTTCCAGCTGAAGAGTCTGTCCGTTGCCAATCACCTGCGTGTTCGTATATATGAACGGCGCAAACTCGAGAGGATCAACATGGTCGACCGTAATATTTATGACCGGGCAACCGTTCAGTTGGTTATAGATCATGTAGAGAAGCGATCCCTGAACTGCCGGGCTCCCGGATGAATTCGTCACATCACACGGATATGCATTTCCGGCGAGTCCGAGAAACAATACACTCAAAATTATGGCTTTTTTCATAGTTTTCTCCTTGCCTATGATCTTCGGCAAGTTACAAAAATTGTTGCTAATTTTTTATACGTCGTCTATATTTTATACAACTAGGCGGGTTTTAATGCAAGAGTTTTTAACTTATTGATTTTATTGACTTATTTGGCAGAGAAGATTTTTAGCAACTTTTTTGGCTAATTGCCGAATAACGTTTGAGTATTAATGGAGGGTAAAAAATGGTTCCACCTACAAAATTTTATTGCCGCAAGGCAGGCGACCCAAATGTCACAGCAGGACAACTGTATCTACCAACTGACTGGAAGAACCGGCCGGACGGTCCGCTTATAGTAACAGACGATGATGAGCGAGGCGGTGCGTTGGCATTTCAGTTGGTCTGTGGTGACAAGAGATACGATTTAGAAAAATTCACTACTGCTGAAGGGGCCGCTACTTTAAAGGTATCGGGACGTCCCGATAATGAAATGGTCAACCCGGATGCGGACCAGTATATCTATATAGATCCGAAAGATGGCGAATTTGTCGCATTTGCAAACAGAGACTCATTTGATCAGGCCGTTACCAACGAACGCAAAGCTGAAACCACAAAAACGCATGAAGGTGATGAACCGTGGGTCAGAGGTGGATTTGGTTTGGGTGTGTCGAGCGCATTAGACACAACTCCGGGCAATCTCCCCGATATAACCCCAAATAACTATGGCGTTACACCTACACAACCGTCACGCGAAAGAGATTATGGAGTTGTTTTAAATGGAACGGTAGACATTCTGCCACCGCTTCACAATGGCGATGGTACACGGAGCTCATATGGCTATATCCCCCTCTTTCTAACTGCTGATCTATATTATCAGGATTGGGGAAGAGCAGGCGAAGACAGACAGGGTTTTGCCGGTGCAAGTGGCGCACTCCGATCAGTATTTGGTGGAGTTGGTGTAGGACTGTCAACAAAAAGGATCGCATGGGCGGTCCCAGGTTTTGAAAAAATAGCCCGCTGGTGGCCTGATTTATATATTAAGACCGACCTGGTAGGATTTCGTAATGTACAAATGAAGACCAATTATCCCGGAGAAGCGCCTGCAGAGAAAACAAGTTTTACAGAATTTACAAATATAAAAGATGCTCCAAATTTTAGAATTGGCCTCAACCTCCCCCTGGGTAAAATTGGAGGGGTTATGGCAGGTATCGATGTATCATATACATTACTAAACCAGCTTGCCCTGGGAGGTGTGGATACAAAAACACACGAGGGACGAAGTGGTTTATGGACTCACAATTTCTTGGCTTCAATTCATTTCTATCTTCCGGAGAAGTATGAAACCGCCTCGGCGGATGATTTAGCTTTCGATGGTGAGAGAGATCCTGTATATACCATCCCTGTTGCTGAGCCTGAACCGCAACGTGTTATTGTCGCCGCGGCACCACCTGCACCGCCGAAATTTGAAAAGATCGATCCTCCGGCAAAGGTCAGACGTACCGCTTCTGCAGAGGTGACATTTATATCCGGATCGTCCGAAGTGCAACAGCACACAATGGCAGATATCAAGGCAATATCAGATGCCGCAGGACCTAAAGACAAGATTACTATCCGGACTGAGGATGAAAGCACTGCAGATTTGAAGGTTAATGCTAAAGTCTACGCAACGGCCAACAATATTCAGGCTTATATTGATTACCTGAAAACAGTCGGACTTGAAGGTGACAGCTATACCATGACTGTCGGCGCATATGCAGATGTGAGAGGTAGCTCCGCGGCAAACTTAAAACTCTCAAGCGAGAGGGCCGACAATTTCTTTGCGGCTCTCGATGTTGAATTGAAAAGACGCGGGTTAAACCTCAATATTGAAAAAGAGGTGGTTGGCTATGGCGAATCCAAGCCCGTCGGCGTAAAATGCGCCAAGAAAGATTGTATAGATGAAGCCGCAAAGGTGGCCGCAAGAGAGCTAGGGCTGGCGGCAATTGACGGCGGCTCCAAGAATTTGATAGAACGTGCGCCATACTACGGAGCCGACGGCAAACGTATCAAAGGTGATTACAGCACGGAAGACGTCAAAAATGGTGGATATGGAACGCTAGCGGTCACTAAAAAAGTTAACAAAAAGACTGTTACAGAATATTATCTAATCAATTTCAGAGCGGCAAGACGCGTTGAGACAACGATTGAGGCAAATACACTGCCCACCTTTGACACCGTTAAACCAGCGCCAACTCCGGCCATTGAGACTGAAAATGTAGGCACGGCCGTAAGTGTTCAGAAATTAACTTTGACTGGCATGGGAGGACTGCAGGAGGCTGGTTCACCTCTGACAGAACCAGATCTAATGAATTTTGCCGGCGCTGTGAAGGCGGTCAAAGATTCCGGCGCAAAGCTCATGATGTTGGTTTCACAGAAAGAGGGACGTGACCCGGCAAGGGCTACTGCAATTGAAAACTGGCTCTCCCT
Source organism: uncultured Pseudomonadota bacterium (assembly GCA_964612405.1). GTDB lineage: Bacteria > UBA10199 > UBA10199 > 1-14-0-20-49-13 > CAZTCA01. Next base: position 6,648 of record CAZTCA010000055.1, on the reverse strand, counting down.
CGCCGCGAAGAAATTCTATGGGCAGGAAGTAAAGATGAGAAGATTTAATTCCGAGGAGTTGAAAGGAAGGGGCATTACGATAAACGAGGATGGAATACTGTTAATGACCCTTGATCCATCCAAGGGCGATGCCAATATGAGCGACATTCAAAGCAAGGCACTCGAAATGGTTAAGTAAATGATTTGGTGATTTTTAAAGCCGTTCACTGTTTGTCAGTGAGCGGCTTTTTTGTATCTGAAGATGACTGCTGTGGGGAAAATCAATAATAGATAAATAAGATATGCCGAACTGCCGGCGCCGGTCGGTGTGAGACTGCAGGCACCACCGCCTTCACTAACAGGAATTGCCTTGGATGGATTCATCATGCCAAGCCCCCCTGCAGACGGCACGGGTGCCACCGGAGCGGCCGGCACGCCACCGCCAGCCGAGGCGTCCATACATTTCGCCACATCCTGCTGCCAAACATCCGGAATGCCATCGCGGTTTTCATCCGCGTGAATACCCTCTTCACGGTCATAACATCCATCGTTATCTGAATCGTCATCGCGCGTATTCGGCACGCCGTCACAGTCAAGATCGGTTGCACTCTCTGGTGGAGTACATTTTTTGCCGTTCTCCAACATTAATATATCAACATCCGGATAGCCGTCTCCGTCAATATCAAGAGCCGCTTCAATGCCGTCAGAGATCCCGTCTTTGTCGGTATCCTCAATTGTCGGATCGGTCTCATCCGGGTCAAGCCAGCCATTATGGTTCGCATCTTCGTCTCCGTCATTAATCCCATCTCCATCCGAATCTTTCTTTATCGGAGAGAGCTGACCGATAGAAGTAAAGTTTGTCCCAGCGGTCTGCAGGCCGGCGCATTCCGAATCCTTCGGGTCAGGATTTATCACACCACCCTCAACACCGTCGGGAAGCCCGTCACCATCTGTATCGCAATTATTAGGAAGACTCCCGAATCTTGTAATTTCAACATCATCTGCAAGGCCGTCTCCGTCCGTATCTTTCAGTAGCGGATCCGACTCATTCTCATCCAATATAAAATTCCTGTTAACATCCCCTTCTTCACCATCGAGGAACGTATCTCCGTCTGTATCCGGCAGGCTTGGATCGGTCTCCAGATATTCACCGTTCTTTTCGTCGCGCATTCCGTTAAAATTCCAATCCTCTTCTCCGTCTTTCAGACCGTCACCGTCGGAATCCGCGTTTGTTGGGTCTGTTATTGAATTCGGATTTTCATCAAAGTCGGTTGCTGAATAAATAATGTTGTGTTCCTTCAAAATCGCTTCGCAGAACGGAGAGAGCAGCTCGGGTTTTGCGGAGGACCCTACAAGCCCTTCCATGGCAGAAACCGCGTCCACACTCTCTTCGGTGATTGGCGTTGAAACCCCTATTTCAAGTCCGTCTCTCAGACAATCTCCGTCGGAATCCGCGTTTGTCGGATCCAGCCCCGAGAGGTCGGTAAAAATTGCTCCGCTTGCCAGCAGATCCGCAACACGACCGGTTCTGAGGCGCTCTTCACCGTCAGTTAGGCCATCGCCGTCTGTATCGGCTTTTCTGGGGTCAGTCTCTCCAAAGTCAACTACACCATTATGGTTATAGTCTTCTTGATCGTTCGGAATTCCGTCTTCATCCCAATCTTTCTGATTGACCGTGTCAAGTTGCGATGAGAATGGAGATGTGTTCCCGCTTTCTAAATCGACTGCCGTGGCAACAAAAATGGGATCAAGATATTTTTGCCCATCAACCTCAATCGGATTTGCAAGCGAGAAAACAAATTCTCCGGTGTTGGGGTTGACTTCTTCTATCTCCGCAACAAACGGGCCTTCTTTGATATACAACTCCACCTTCACGGCCTTGATGTTCACGTCCTTCCACGGATAATCTTCGCCCTTTGCCATCGGGTCTTCGATATTTCCCATAATCTTCCAGAACGTACCGGCTTGCACGCTCACAAGATTGACCGGTGCGACAAGCGGCCATTTTTGAATCTCTATATCACGCCCTTCATTCTTTAAAAATTCCACATGACTGATCAACGCGGATCGCGGGTCCTTACAGTCACCGCCGGAACCGCATGTTTCAACATATATACCGCCGGCTTTGTTCAGATAGGCCCTACCACCCTGCACTTTTGTATCATAGCCGCGGATGAATATCCCATATCTCTCCGACTCGCCAATCTTTGTATCGATAATTTTATTATTGTCGCCGAAGATATCCAGGCCATTGCCGGATGCGCCCATGACACTGCTTCCTACTATAAAATTTGAACTGCCGATCACTCTGATCATCCCCTTGATTTCAGAATTCAGAATTGCGTTGTTGTCCGATGAAATCACAACTCTTGGCGTCTTCAGTTTTATGCCGTCAAAAATTACTCCGCCGCTGGATGAGTCCATACAGATATCTTTATTACTCAAGATTGTCGCATCTACTCCGTCGCCGGCAATGATCACGAGTGGATTATTTTTGTAGCCGCCAAGACAAGGGAGGCTTGCTGAAATGGAAACGGACGTGCCGAAACGAATCACATGAAATGAGAGGCTTCCGCCGCGATAGTCTTCATATCTCTTTCTATAGACCTCTGAATCCGTCCAACATCCACCGTCGTTAACCGCAGAATCGACCGCCTCTTGTAGCTCCGCATTAGTGGCCACCAGACATTCGTCAGCAGTGGCAACCGCAGACACAAATAATGCCATAATTATTGATATGATTGCAATTTTTCGCATCTTATACCATGTTCGGCGCTATTCTGGATTAGTTGCTAACAATTTCAAGCCTTTTTTGTGTATTTAAGCGGTTCGTCTCAACTAAAAAAGGCCTTAATTTACTGAATAAATACAATGGGTTACACACGCCAAAAAAATCCGATTAATTAGCAACTTCTGAGATTTTCAACCGATAACATATCTAGGGGTATCCCAAGGTAATTTATTATGGCGATTGGTGACAAGAGATGTACTTTAACAGCTAAGCCGGGCGGCAGTCCGTTTGATGTGGGGACTTGTCCGGACGACGCCAAGCCACAAATAGATCCAAAACAATCCGATCTCAAAAACGGCTCTTTTGAATTTAATCTTGAAGGTCAGAGGTTTAAGGCCGTTGCCAGTTGGATTAAGCCGAATCCAAATTTCAGATTAATATTCATTTCAAATGAAAACAGAGAGCTGACCGCCATTGCCGAGCCGGGGACAACCAATGTTGTTTATCTAATATCAGACCGACTTGAAGCACTTTTGACAAAACTGATAGAGGTTCTCCCCGACGGTCGCGGACAAAAGATGGTTGATGTAATCTCCGGAAGAGATCTCTCTGTAAAAGATAAGATAGAACTGGCTGAAGGCATACTTGCCAAGACAAACGGTTCCTCTGAAAAAACCACAGTTGCTCATGCAGCCACTGACAGAAGCACAAAAAGTGGCGATGTGGCAGAACTCGATGCAAGATTCGAAGCCATCAAAAATCTTCTGGGTAACCCCAAAAAAGCTGAAGGTGCAATTGCATGGATAAAGGATATGGGCAAAACACCGGCGGAACAGATTGCGTGGGCGGGAGAAATTATTCAATACATTGTGCTCAGAAAACAATTGGCTGATAAAGGGAAGCAAGATGAAGCGGCTACGATCATAAACAAATATCAACCGCAGACGGTTGATGAACATAAACGGCTTAATAATGAGTTGCGTGCGCTCTTACAAAGTTCAGACACACCGAAAGATGCTCGGCTACCGCTCCCGCCTGTAGAGGAACCGGCCACCGCTACGAGTCCCCAAGCAGAATTAGAAGGACTATTTTCAAAATTCCTAGCCGCCGGAAAACACGACCTTCTGGTATTTATCTTAAAGCGAAATGATATAACACTCGAGCAGAAAGTTGTTCTTTTGAAAGATATTGTCGAGGAGATGGATGCCGCTCGGGCAGGAAAACCGCCGACAGAGGCGCCGGCAGCTCCGGCATTAGACATGAAACCTGTGTTGGAGAGCTTGATACAAAAACTGATTAGTCTTGGAAAAAAAGATTTGATGGTGAAGATACTAACCCAATTTCCGGAAGATATTGACGCTCAGATCAAAAATTTGGAAGCCGCGATAAAGTCTGTTGAGGATATTAAGGCAGAAGAAGTTAACACATTAAACCAAGAACTGGACCGCTATTATAGAATGTTATCAAACATTTCTACAGCTGTGAATATCTGCGCGTTTAACGGTGATGTCGGGTCCGTCGAGAAGAATCAGCAGGTCGCTTCTGGCAACTTTGAAAGTGTCAAGAAGCTTGTAGTTAAACACTATGGATCTGAAGAAGAAGCTGTAAAACAGAATAAAAAATATGAAAGCATCAAACAATTGAACGAATCGATTCAAGCTGTGAAAGTAGAGGCACAAAAGCCCACCAAGGATCAGTTGATAAAGTCGATCAAGGGGCTTATTGATAAATTTAAAGAGAAATTGAGTGCCGCAGAGGAAGCAAAGAAAGCGAAAAATCCAAAACTTCTTCAAGAGACCAAGCTTGAAATGCTGCCGCTCGTGCTAGATCTTGAAAAATATGCCCGAGCCGCGTTTGGAAGTTTGAGTAAAGCCAAAAAAGAGTCAGGCGATTACAGAACGGCTTCGAATTTAATCGATAGAGTAACTGCCCTTGAGGTTGTTGGAGAAATTCCGACTGATATCGGTATTTTATTGAATGAATTAGAGAGAAAATTTAAAACACTTGAATCCTCCATAGAGGCCTATTTGAACGGAGAAGAAGTTGATTATGCCGAATACCGTAAAGCACATAATAGCGCAAAAACTGATTTGAGAGTTTCCAAGGAATCCGGCGTTAAACTTCCTAACCATTTTGGCTTAAGAATGAGTGTTGCTGATACCGCCATGGAGGTATTTGGATATTTATCCGGAAATTCTGATCTTACCTTCGAAGGGGTTGTCAAACTCATTAACCGCAAAATTAAAGGTTATGACAAAAGTGGTTTTTGGGAGGATATCTCCGGCGACACTATAGATTCTGCAACGCGTCGCCTCTTCGCACTGAAAGACAGGCTCTATTTCGATAAAAAACCTGAGGCCCTGCAAATCAGCGCCAAAGAAAAAATAAGCCGTCTTATATTGGGAGACATGTTAACAATTAGAAAAAATCATTTTACCGGTAAGGAATTTGCAATTCCGGTTGTCGGATATTGTGTAAAAAACGATGACAAGACAGAGCAGTGGTCCGGAAGGATTTCCAACGTTATGGAAACAGTGGCCACAGCAATTCAAAAACAAGGGTTGGACACGGAGCAATACCAGCTATTAATTGGGGTCGAAGTAAAGTCTGATGCCGGCTCCCAAGCCTTTTACAAAGCAATCACAGAAGCAAACAGCCGAAAACTCCCAGGAAGAAAGCGTATTCCAATGCAGTTTCATAACCTAGTTGCATATCCATTTAAGCCGAAACATCATGGATTTGTCGGAAAAGAGGAATATGATTACGCTTTCACTGTGGCCATAATTCATAGGTCGATAGATATTGATTCATCGGATAGGCAATACGAAATCTATGAAGGAATTCATCGCGAGAAGGAGCTATTTAGAAGTGACAAAATGGTGGAATACGCACCAGACAATAAAACCATAACTGAACCATCGGCCAAGGCGACACCATCTGAGACCGAAAGAAAAATTGCGGATGCTGTAGCTAAAGCAGAAGCAGAACTAACTCAAAAGACATTTAAAAGTGATGAAGCGTATGAATATGTACGATTAGCAATAGCATCGCTGGACTCACATACTGATCTAATTAAAGATTCATCATTTGAAAGAGACTCAAACACCGGTGAAATTACGATTTCATTGACACTTGCCGGCGACCCTCAGTCGAATGCTTCATCCATTCTTAAAACTTTACGTAATTACATTCTTCACTATCCAAAGAATGTGGTCGCAGGCGCGAATAACGTCCCCAAAAAGTACCGAGACGATCAAGATGCAAGGGGGAATGTTTCAATCAATCTTCCCGCATATCTTGCCAATATGGGCCCATATAAAGTGAGAATAATTTCGCCACTAGAGTTAAAAAATATCTCGAGAACATTAAATGATAAATATGTAGAGGGGATAGAGTCTGCCCTTTTCAGTGAGCCGGCAAACATTTCTTGGGAGTATGATTATACAGCTAAAACTCCTGTGTCATGGAATGAACTTGGGGCGGCCCTTAAAGCAACTTCAAAACTTAATGGTAAAGTACATTTTGAACGAGAAACTCAACTTACTAAAATATTTGGAGGCCCAACCAGAAAATTCAAACTTCTACAGGGTAAAAGTTATATTTCAATAACCACAACTCCAGGCAAGTTTGATGACATGTTGTCTACCCTGTTGAGCGTGGTTAAGGCTAAAAACCCCGACATCCATAGCACAATAATGGTCGCAAAATCTATGGACGATGACACAATTAAGGTTGCCGACTATCATAAAAAAATAGGCGCCGCGGTTGAATCCGAAGGAATTAAAAAGCCGGATTCACCAGTTGTAATTGAGGACGCGGACTTAGAATCCGGTAAAATCAGAATATATCTATTTCCATCGGATGCAAATCTTCAAAGGATGCTCTTCTAGGAGCCTGTCGGGAAATTCGACTTGTCATCGCGAGGAGGCCGAAGGCCG
>CAZTCA010000054.1:0-10389 GCA_964612405.1 uncultured Pseudomonadota bacterium | reverse complement strand
CAATAACTAATTGATATCAATGAGATTCTTCGCCTTCGGCTCAGAATGACACCTCCACCGGTCACAGATCACTGATCACCGATCACGGCCTTTTCGGGGTCAATTATCCCTGTTCGTGGGAACTAAAAACTTGACTTATCTTACACTTTATAATAATTTCTACTCTATAGTAGAAATCATATAAGAGTAGAAATGTATGAGCGTAACGCGAAAAATAGCCCTGGATGTTTTTGCCGATTCTGCAAGCGTGGTGCTACGCCTTCTTTTCAAAGAGCCGCAGGAAGAGTGGACAAGCGTTCTGCTTGCCAAACGGAGCGGAACAAGCGTTGCATGGGTTAATCATGTTCTTAATGCCTTGGAGGGGATGGGTGTGGCGGAGCGCCTGCGTGCAGGTGGAAATAGCGCGACAAAGCTCTTGCATCCGGGTGTGTTGCTGAAAAAGTGGACCGACAATTATAGCTTTTCAAGGAATGAGCTTCATCCTTTTTATGTTAGAAACGAGGATGATAGAAGGGCTCTGTTTGGCCATTTTGACGACGCGAAAATTTCATATGCGGCCACCGGTTATTATGCCGTTTCGCTCTTATCGGGTTATCTTAGGGGCGCTCCCGAAATGATCTATGTGCATCCGTCTCAAGAAAGCTTTGAATATAATAAATTCATCACCGATCTTGAGAACCGGTTCTCTCTTCTGCCTGTTAAGAAGGGTGCCAATTTGATATTGGTGAGGCCATATTACAAGAAAGGCGCATTCTTTGACCTAAAAGAACACGACGGCCAAAAGATCGTATCGAATCTCCAGCTTTATCTTGATCTCTATCACACTGATCAAGGCAGGGAGTTTATAAAGGAATTGGGGCTTCCATATGCTTGATTGCGAAAAATTATTACAGGATCTTTCCCCTTTTCATGATTCCATCATTCTTGTGGGCGGATGGGTACCTTATGTTTATATGAGGGATCTGTGGAAGCAGGATATCCCCAACGTAAGAATGACCAAGGATATTGATGTTGCCATTCGTTCAGGCATGAAATATCAAGTGCGCATCCAGGACGTTCTGGCTAAAAAGGGATATCCGATGAAACATGCCGAGCTTGGTCTTCTCAAACCATACCAGTTCATTCTTAGGCTCGAAAAACAGGATATTAAGATCGATTTTTTAGGGGACATAGCGGAAGAAGGGCTTTTACGCAAATGCGTTCTTGGAGATGAAGTCATATTTAACACGTTCAACGGCTTTAATTTCGTCTTAACCGATCCGGTAGAAATAAAGACTGGCTGGGGCAAGTTTTATGTGCCAAGGCCGGAAAGATATTTGGCATTCAAAGGGAACGTTTTTTTGGAAGAACCGGTCAAGAGACAACGTGATATAGCTATGGTTTATTTTTGCTTTTCAAGATGCAGGAAAAAGGATGATCTTGAAAGCAGTTTAAAAAATATTGGTTCGGAGCCGCTGGTTAGATCCGTTGTGAAAGGGCTTAAGACCGTTTTTAAACATAGTGGATCGCCGGTGGTATTAAACATAAGAAATTCTCTTTCGACATTCGGTTTTTATGATGCTGACGAGGAGATCTACGAAGAGATGAAGAGGTTTATAAGATGTTGCGAGGGGAGCTTATGAAACAATATAACATAGCAGTCGTCGGTGCCACGGGGCTTAAAGATAAATCACCCCAATTTTTGAGGTTTCATCTTCCCACTTTACCAGCTTCGCTGGCAGGTTATGGGTTATGTGTTATGGGTTATGTATCGCATAACCAATTGATATTATTGGATAATATCTCATAACTCATCACTCATAACTCATCACTCATTCCTGGCACAGATTCTGCACTTACCTCAGGTGACCCTAAGTCTATGTGTATGGGTCAAAAGGGGAAATATAATGGCAAAGTCAGCTCAAAAAACGAAAAGGGCGCGTGAAGAGGCAAAGAATAGAGTCCTCTCAGCGAGAAAAGCGGCACGCACAAGGCTTGCTAATAAAAAGGAAGCCGAGGCCATTAAGAAGCGCGACGCAATGATAGAACAATATATGCCCTATGCAGTCTCCATAGCGAACCGTGTTGCGAAGTCGTTGTCTTCGAGCGTCGATTATGATGACGTTCTTTGTAACGCGAAAGTCGGGCTCTTGGAAGCCGCAAGACGTTTTGATGAGAATCAGAATGTCGACTTTCACACATTTGCTTATTACCGCATCAAGGGCGCTATCTATGACGGTTTGAGAAAGTCCGGATGGCTACCACGTTCGATTTACTCAAGAATCAAATTCGAAGAGGCGTCAAACGATTATTTACAATATATGTCAGAGTCCAATCGTGAAGCGATTGACAGCAGCAAGGCGGCAACCGACACAGTTAATACACTAGCATCTATATATATCATTTCTCTCGATGCGAATGAAGATCTTGAAGTTGAAGATATAAATCAGGTCGACATTGAGAAACGTGCTGAATTCCATCAGATCAGGGCGCATATGAAAGACGCGCTTTCAAGTCTTCCGCAGAAAGAAAAACAGCTGATAATGATGTACTACTTCCAGAATAAAACACTTGAGGAGTCCGGAGATAAGCTTGGTTTGTCAAAGTCTTGGGTTTCAAGACTTCACGCAAGGGCGTTGGAAATGCTTTTCAAACGTATCAGGGCCCTCGCGGCTAAGGGGAACGTCAGCGAAACAGAAGAAGATGCCGTTGAGGCATCAAGAAGTTAAAAGGAGCATTTATGTCTACAATTTCGGGAAAATTAGCAATTCAGGCAATTGAGCAGGCGGCCAAAAGAACAGAGAAAGATGTTGCGAAGCCTCTGACTAGCGAAGGCGGTTCGCCGTTCCAGAAGATGATGGAAGGGATGAACGCCGGTCAGGAGATGGCAGACCTTCTGGGTATTGGCAAAGATTCGGCCAGTCTCTCAAAGGGGAAGATGGAATCCATCTCAGCCGCTAATATCGATTTTGACCCAGCCGAAATGAATATCGGCCTTGAAAAGCCGAAAGGGGTTGAGAAGGTTGTAGACATGCTTTCAGAGGTCAACAAGGGTCAGATGCAGATGGACAACCTGGTCAACGAAATCCTTTATAGCGAAAAAAGGTTTTCAAATCAGGAACTTCTTGCAATTCAGGCCCATGTATTCCATTTTGCACAGATGAGCGAACTGACGGTTAAGGTTGCAGAACAGGGCGTATCTAGTGTAAAAGCGGTATTAAATACTCAAATCAGTTAATCAGTAATTGAGGGCATTTATTTGAACGTTCTATGTATGATAGCGGCACAAAACATACCAGGGTTGAAATTGTGCAGATGCTTGCATCGGCGTTCAACGCACCTGCAATAAAAAAATTCGGTCCGCAAAACGAAGAACAGCTCTACAATGGGATCGATATCTCCAAAGAAGAATGTAAAAAATTAATCAAAGATGACATCATGGTTGCCGGAGAGGCATTGTCTGACCTTTCAGATATTCATCCGGCATGGATCGTCAAAACAATTGAATGCGAATCGCCAAAGGTGATTGGAGTTATACTCAGATGGCTTCCGTCGCGCCACGTCAGGTATATCCTCGACAATCTTCCGAAGAGGATAAAAATATCGTTACCGAAACTTGTCGATTCGTTTGCAATTCCGGCGCCGATCATGAGGCTGATCAAGAGAGGTTTTGAAAAGAAGTTTTCTCTGCCCCCAAAGGGCGTATTTGATGAAAAATCTTTTGAGAGCGTGGTCCATCTGAAGTCCGAAGAATTTGAGGCCCTCTTCAAAGATCTGGGGATCCATGAATTGGCACTGGCATTCCAGAATTTTGACAACGAGGGGATGAAGGTTCTGCTGAACAGGATGTCCGTTGTAGATGCCAGAGCGCTTCAGCAGAGGATAAAAGACGTAAAAGATTCTGAGTCGGCCCTTATGAAAAACGCAAAGTATACAATCCTTGATGTTGCGATGGATCAGGAGGATATGGACAAGCTTCTTGTTGAAATGGGGCTCTCTGCATTTACGAAGGCTTTTGAAGATGGAAAGATCTTCGATCAGATTCAGATGAAGCTGGAACCGAAGGTCTCCTTTATCTTTAAACGTTATCTGGATCAACATATTGGGGCAAATACCATGACCAAGATCAGGCAAAAGGTCGTTTTGGAGAGGGCGGGTAAACTCTCTCGTGCGGGTCAGATAGGTCAAAAATGGACTGGAAAGCTTGTCTCAGATGATGTAGAAATAGGGGTCAGGAGTTAAGATACGTTATATGTCTAAGATCATCAAAAAGAGAGCGGCAGGCAGGGGCTCCGATATCATCGGAAAGACCACGGCCAATGTTTCTGCAATATTTCCGTCCGGTGGCGGCGGTGGTGTCTTGAATAAGAAGGTTTTAGATGCCAGCGAAAAAGCCAAGGCGGTGATTAATGAAGCGGTTGAAGAGGCCGAGAGGATTCGTTCGGAGGCCAGAGAGGTCATGGGCCATGTCGAGGCCGAGATGGAAAAGGCAAAGACCGATGGTTATGAGATCGGCCGCGAAGAAGGGCTTGTGACAGTGACCGAAGAGGCGACAAAACTTCAGGCACTCCGCGAAGAATTTTATAAAAATGCAGAGCCGGAGATTATCAAGCTTGTAATGATGATTTCTGAAAAAGTTATCGGCAAGATGGTTCGCGAAAACGAAGATACAATTAAAAGCATTGTGAGGCAGGCCGTCGATTCATCTCTTGGCGAAAGAATTACCGTCAGGTTGAATCCGGAAGATTACAAGACCGTTACAAATGATGAACTGGAATTTAAAGATATTCTCGACAGGACAAAGAGAATATTTTTCAAAGAGGACGATTCGATCACAAAAGGGGGGTGCATCGTTGAAACCGAAGTCGGTACCATCGATGCAAGGCTTGAGACCCAACTCAAGGCCATAAGAAAGGCGCTTGAACTATAAGCGCTGATAGGGAAAATGAAAAACAAGAGCGGCAAAAAAGAGAGGGCAGAAGCCTCAAGCGACCTTCCGAAGGTCGACTTTCATAAATATCAACACAATCTGTCTTCAGTTTCAACCTACACCATCAAAGGCAAAGTTACAGAGCTGACCGGTCTGGTTATCAAGGCAGTTGTGCCGGGTGCGCGAGTTGGTGAGCTCTGTTTTATAGAACCATATCACAGCAGAACGCCAATCAAGGCCGAGGTTGTAGGCTTTAAAGATAATGAAGTTCTGCTCATGCCTCTTGGAGATATTGAGGGAATTGGTTTGGGCAACGATGTTATACCCACGGGAAATTATTTAACCGTGCGCGTTGGCGACAATCTTCTTGGTCGGGTGCTGGATGGTCTGGGAGATCCGTTGGATGCAGACAAGATGGGACCGCTCAATTGTACCGAGGAATATCCCGTCACGGCAAATCCGCCCGCCGCTTTGAAGAGGAGAAGAGTTACAAAGCCGATTTCGGTCGGCATTCGCGCAATAGACGGAATGCTCACCTGCGGCGAGGGGCAGCGTATTGGATTTTTTGCCGCGGCCGGCGTTGGAAAGTCCACACTAATTGGAATGATTGCAAGGAATACAGAGGCGGAAGTGAACGTCATCTGTCTGGTTGGAGAGCGTGGAAGAGAAGTCAGAGATTTTATCGAGCGTGATTTAGGAAAAGAGGGATTAAAGCGCTCTGTTGTTATTGTTTCAACTTCAGATCAGCCGGCCCTTGTGAGAATGAAGGCGGCATATGTTGCAACTGCAATTGCGGAATATTTTCGTGACAGGGGCAAAAAGGTGATGTTGATGATGGATTCGATCACACGTTTTGCGAGAGCACTTCGTGAGATCGGTCTTGCGATAGGCGAACCGCCTGCAAGACAGGGCTATACTCCCTCTGTCTTTTCAACACTGCCGAAGCTCCTTGAACGTTCCGGAAATTCAGAACATGGATCCATCACAGCTTTCTATACAATACTTGTCGCCGGCGATGACATGAACGAGCCTGTCGCAGACGAGGCCCGCGCAATCCTGGACGGCCACATTGTTCTTTCACGAAGTCTTGCGGCCAGAAGCCATTATCCTGCGATCGACATTTCAGAGAGCGTCTCCCGTGTGATGGATGAGATTATTGAAGATGATCACAGAGATGCGGCAAGAAAGGTTCGCGAAGTCATTGCCAACTATGAAAAAGAGAGAGACCTGATTCTCATCGGCGCCTATGAAGAGGGAAGTGATCCGAAAGTTGATTATGCCATTGAGAAGATAGAAGAAGTGAATACATTTTTGAAACAGGGGATTAACGAATCTTCCGGTTACGAGGAGATTGTTGAGAACTTGAAGGGGTTATTTTAAAATCAGTCGGCAGGTTTGCAGGTCGGCATGTCCGCAGGTCTGCAATTGAAGACCTGAAGACCTGACGACCTGACGACCTGCTGACTTGAAGACGGCAATGGCAACACAGAGATACAGGCTGCAAGCATTATTAACGATAAAACAGCGCGAAAAGGATCGCGCCGCAAAAGCGCTTGCTCAGGCGATTGCAGATCTACAGGAGGCGCGAGAGAAAGAAAAGGAACTGGTAGAGGAGAAAGAGGAGATAGTCAAAAAGTGGTTTAAGGCAAGAGATGACATGAAAGAGGAGATGGACACGGGAGTTATTGTCGGCGAGGGTAATGTCCATGTTAATTATTTAAAAAAGCTCAAAGATGATGAAGAGGATAAGCAGGAAGAGATAGACGAACAGTATGAAGTTGTTGTGGAGGCGCAGGAGGCGGTGATAAACGCCAGGAGAGAATATATAGATGCGGCAAAAGAACATCAGATCATGTTGAAGCATAAAGAGTTGTGGCAGAAAAAGATAAAGGCAGAGTTGACAAAGAAAGAGGAAAGGGAATTCGATGATCTTGGAAACACGATTCATCAAATAAAGAAGTGGAAAGGGGAAAAGAGCGAGTTTACGCTCTAGGTGAAATATGTCAGAATCAGACAGAGTAAAACCGAAACCCAAAATAGAACCGCCTCAGGAACAGCAGTATAAGCCCGCTCCTGAAAAGACGGAGAAGTCTCCGTTTGACAAAGTGTTGGAACAGACGCAGGTCCTTCAAAAGAGTCCTCTGATGCAGAACAGAATTGCTCAGCAGGAGGGGGCGCGTCACGGCGGGAAAGAGGCAGTTGAAAAATACGAAAAGGATGGGAAGAAGGAAAAGACTCAGGAGAAAGAGGACTCGAAGGGGAAAGAGAAGACGAGAGACGGTTCTGAAAAAAGTGACACTGCGACGCGCAATGCTGTTTCCAGGGGGAGCGGAAAACAGGGATCCGGCGGAAAGTCGGATGGAGGCGGTGGTAAGAGCGGAGGAAGGGGCGAGCTTGCGAAGAAGCAGATGACCGTTATAAACAAGAAGATTGCCGATGCCAGGGCTCTGATGTCTGAGATCGGCAAATCCGCATTTGCCGAAAAGCTTGCCAAGGTCCAAATGGCGGCCAAGATCACTCCACAACAGATGCAGGCCATAGTAAATCAGGTTGTTCAGGCCGTAAAGCTCGGGAAGAACGAGATTGGGGAATCAGAGCTCATGCTTATCCTTCGCAAACCCTTCTTTTCTGGATTGCGTTTGCGTTTCACGTCGAAAGATGGTAAAGTCCAGGTCCAGTTTGAGACGTCATCTCGCGAGGCAAAAGATCTTTTCACAGTTGAAGCTGATAATATTAAATCAGCCCTCAAAGAAAAAGGGGTTGACGTCTCGGATATCAGAGTTGTTTAGTCAGTTGTGTCCGTTGGGTCCGTTGGGTCAGTTGGGCTGTTAACGGACTAAACTGAAATAACTGACAAAACGGACCAAACGGATGACTACTAAGCCCTTTCAATGGAAGAATTTAAAAAAGATTTCGTCCAGGGAGAAGAGGCTCTTTGAGAGCCTCTTTAATCTACTGCCGGCGACCGGTGCCCGCGAAAAACTCTATCTTGAAATCAGAAAAATATTAATGAAACATCTGGGGGAGAAGTCTTTCTTCTATCTGGAATCGATCCAGATCAAGCCCTATGCCGCTTTCTTGGCCGAACTGCCGGATACTGCGGTCATGTCGGTGATCGGAATGGAACCGATAGACGAGAAGGCGATTTTGCATCTCGATTCCAACCTTGCTTTTTTGATCATAGACAGACTTCTTGGGGGTATGGGTGATCCGGCCGTTGAAAACAGGAAGCTTACAGAGACGGAGCAGGGAGTTGTTCAATATCTAATAATGCAGATACTGGCAAAGATGTGGCATGTTTGCGGAAAGTCAGCACGCGTCCACTTCAGATTTGATCGTTTCTGCTTCATTGCAACGGAGGCCGAGAAATACAGCGCAGGGAGAGACGAATCTGTGTCGCTGGTCTTCAAGGTGGGGATCGGCGAGCTTTCAGGATTTATAAAGATGATTTTCCCGGCCGCTTTTATTGAAAGGGCGTCCGGAATAGCCATTCCGGCCGGCATGGGCGGTGAGGAAGATTATCTGGTGAATAAAATAAAGAAATTTGATTACCTGAGGACAGTTCTCTGGGCAGAGGCTGGGAGGCTCTCGGTGACTCCGGATGATATAGCGGGCCTTGAGGCCGGAGATGTCATGCTTTTTGACGAATGTAATTTGACCCTTGATGGAAATCATGTAGATGGTAGTGTAAATCTGAAGGTCGGAAGCGGGGATTCCGGCAGTTTGACCGCCGGGGTTGATGTGACTGAAAAAATAGTAAAATGTACGATCAGTGGGGGATAAAGAAGATAATTTTTTTGAGAGGTGAGAATATGACTGATAAAAAAGACAATATCTTTGATGACGATTTACCGGGAGAAGAGGATTTTGACAAGCCCGAAAAATCCGCGGCTGATGAATCAGACAATGACATCCCTGAAGATGCTGACGAAGAGGCGGCTGAGGGATCCGCTGAGGATGAATCTGATGAATTGATCGAGCCGGAAGAATTTGACATTGCCCGCTCGGAAACCGTGAGAATGACAGGAGATGTGCTGGTCCAGGTTGCGGCGGTTCTGGGGAAGAAGACCATGTCGGTCAAGGATCTGGTCGGATTGCATGTTGGAGGTCTAATAGATCTCTCCCGCCCTCCGAATGAAGTTGTCGACCTTGTCGCAAACGGAAAATTAATTGCCAAGGGGGAGTTAGTTGAGATCGATGGAAAATTAGGCGTAAAGATAGTCAAAATGGTCAGATAATATGCTATTAATGTTAATGGAAATAGCGACCGAGCCGGCGACACATTCCGGCGCCGTAGATTTTTCTCTATTATTTATCAAGATGATCGCCGCCCTCATCGTGGCCTGTGTTGCGGCCGTGCTGGTACTGAAATACGCGGTTCCGAAACTCTCATTCACAAAAAGACTCATGGCGGGGAAGGGGATAAAAATCCTGTCACGCATGTCTATTGGCAATAAACAGTATTTATACTTGGTGAAAGTTGCGGGAAAGTGTATACTTATCGGCGCAACGGATGGCGGAATAAATAAGATAGACGATATTGATGAAAATAAGCTGGGGACTGAGCCCGAAGGGACCTGTCCCGTCGATGAATAGATATGAAATCCGGGGGATCTACAAAGAAGAGATGGTTTGCAATTGCCGTATTAGCCGGTGTTGCTTCGTTCTGTTTTGCCGTACCGGCCATGGCGGTTGAAGGTCGTAATATGGCGGGGGTCGGTGTCTCAAAGCCGCTAGTGATGTTGACGGTCCTGGCTGCAATCTCCATGCTTCCGTTCGTTGTGATGATGTCGACTTCGTTTGTGAAGATCGCCGTTGTCTTGTCGCTCATCAGAAATGCTCTTGGCACACAACAGGTTCCGCCCAATATCGTTGTAACCGGTCTTGCCATGATTCTAACGATCTATGTGATGGTCCCCGTCGGATATGAAGTCTATCGCGCGGCAGGTTCAGCAATAAATCAGGGCACAAACCAGCCCCTTCTTTCTCAGGCATCTGTGCAATTGCTGGTAGACGCGGTTAAAAAGGGGAAAGAACCAGTACGTGGCTTTTTATTGAAACATGTTCATGCACAGGAGAAATCTCTCTTCTTCCATCTTGCGAAGAAGCTTGTGAAGAATGATGAGGATCGGGCCAAGATAACCGATCAGGATTTTATAAATCTAATACCCGCATTCGTTATCAGCGAGCTCACGGAGGCGTTCCAGATAGGTTTTGTCATATTCCTGCCATTCCTGATCATCGATCTTGTGATAGCAAATATCTTACTCTCTTTGGGTATGTTTCAGATTTCACCGATTACGCTCTCGCTTCCGTTCAAGTTGTTGCTCTTTGTCCTTGTTGACGGCTGGCATCTGATAACCAAAGGATTAATATTAGGTTATGTTTAGTCAGTTGAGTCAGTTGAGTCGGTTGGGTCAGTTGAGTCGGTTGAGTCGGTTGGGTCGGTTGGGTCGGTTGGGTCGGTTGGGTCAGTTGGG
>CAZTCA010000053.1:0-10783 GCA_964612405.1 uncultured Pseudomonadota bacterium | reverse complement strand
GTCGCTTTGCTCCTCGCAATGACAGAAAGTGTCATTTCCCGACAGGCTCCTAGTGTCTCATTTCTCGTTGATATTTGACATGGACGACCAATTCGTGTATAAGCCACATCCAATCAAAACCAATGGGAGGAAGTAAAATGAAAAAGAGAATAGCCGGTCTGCTAATCATCACAATCTGCGCAATGGCGCTCGTCTCGTGTGGAGGCAAGGGCGGCAAGACGCTCGTTTCGGTCAACGGGAAAGATATCACCCAGGGTGATCTTGAATTTCTTGGTGAAATAAACCCGAGAATCAAGGGACAAATCGCCACTCCGTTCGGCCAGAAGCAGATATTAAATAATCTGGTTGAGCAGGAGACTTTATATCAGGCCGCAATCAAGAAAGGGGTGCAGAGAGACCCGCTGGTCAAGGCCAAGATCGATCTCTACAAGAAAGTTATCATTGCTCAGTCTTTAATAGAGGCTGAAATTGCAGAGGCCGCGAAGAAAAATTATGAAGAGAATAAGAGTGAATTTGAGAAGCTGAAGATGTCTCATATAATGATCAAGTACGATAATCCTAAAGATAAAAAGAAGGTAAACAGGACCAAGGCACAGGCACTTGTAGAAGCAAATAACGTTAAGGCCCGCCTCGATAAAGGCGAAGAGTTTGCAAAAGTCGCTGAACAGGCCTCCGATGATAAGAAAACAAGCAAAAAAGGCGGCGATTTGGGGATGGTTTCCAAAGATGACAAGAGGATGGAAGGCATGGGTTATGGCCCGCTGTTGGAGAAAGCCTTTGCATTGGAAGTTGGAAAGATTGCCGGCCCGATAGAAACAGAAAAAGGTTATCATCTGATCGCCGTCACCGAAGGGGCTCAACTGCAAAGTTATGAAGAGGTTGAACAGACAATCGTTTTCAAGATTAGGGGCGAGGCAAGGACAAAATTAATCGCCGACATCAAAAAAGATGCAAAGATCATCTTTGCAGACGAAAAGAAGAAAGAGAATAAACCTCCAAAGATAGAGAAGCCTGAGGGAGTTAAAGAAGAGCCAAAAGTTGAGGAGGCAAAGCCGGAAACTGCGGAACCTGAAGCGGCGGCGCCTGCATCCGCGTCCGTCGAAAAACCTAATCAGAATTAAGGATTAAGTGGTAAGGCGCTGGCGACTTAATCCTTACAACTACTCTTCCTTCTCAGCCAGCTTGGCTACTGAAGAGACCTTCTCACCGCTCGCAATAGAAATCAGCCTCACACCCTGAGTGTTTCTGCCGATCGTGGAAATATTTTTCACCTTGGTGCGGATTAACTGTCCCTTATTTGTGACAATCATTACATCATCCGTATCCGCCACCTGCATCACGCCAACGACGGGGCCGTTCTTATCCGTGACCTTAATAGCAATTGTGCCACTTCCGCCGCGACCCTGCAGACGATAATCCTTCACCGCCGTTCTCTTTCCATACCCCTTCTCTGTCACTGTGAGGATTGGATTTTCGTTAGAGAGCGTATCCATTGATACAACCTCATCGCCCTTGGCAAGCTTGATCCCCCACACGCCATAAGTGGCACGTCCAGTCGGCCTGGCATCAACCTCTTTAAATCTGATCGATTGCCCCTCTTTTGTGGAGATGAAGATATCGTGCTGTCCGTTGGTCAACCTGACAGAGACAATGCGGTCCCCGTCTTCCACCTTCGACGCAACGATACCACTGGCACGCGGGCTGGAATATTCCATGAGACTGGTCTTTTTCAAAAGACCCTTCTTCGTCGCCATCACAATAAACTGCCCCTCTTCAAACTTTTTCACAGGAAGAATCGCGGCAATCCTGTCGTTGGAAGACATCTGTATTAGATTTGTTATGGCCTTGCCTCTCGCGGTGCGCCCGATTTGAGGAATTTCATGAACCTTCAGCCAGTAACACTTGCCTGATTCCGTAAAGACCATTACATAGTTGTGAGTTGATGCCACAAAGAGGCTCTCGACAAAATCCTCATCGCCGGTGCTCATGCCGACTTTCCCTTTTCCACCGCGCTTTTGCGCACGATAGATGCTGATCGGACTGCGCTTGATATATCCAAAATGGGAAACGGTCACAACCATATCCTCTTCCTGAATCATATCTTCAACAGTCAGATCATCGCTTCTTGCCTGAATCTCTGTTCTTCTTTCGTCGCCATATTTTTTCTTAATCTCTTCCGTCTCTTCGGTGATAATCTCCATCACGAGCGCCTCGTCTGCCAAAATGCCTTTGAGCTTCTTTATCAGCCCCATCAACTCTTTATACTCTTCTAAGATCTTATTCTGCTCGAGATTGGTCAATTTCTGTAAACGCATATCCAAAATCGCCTGCGACTGAATCTCCGAGAAGGAGAACTTCTTCATCAACGCAAACTTTGCCTCTTCAGGAGATTTGGATTTCTTTATGAGGGCGATAACCTCGTCGATATTTTCAAGGGCCTTTTTCAATCCTTCTAATATGTGGGCACGCGCCTCGGCCTGTTTCAGATCAAAGATCGTCCTTCTTGTGACAACCTCTTTCCGATGTTCAATGAACAGTTGCAAAATCTGTTTTAAAGAAAGAGTTCTGGGCTGACCATTGACGATTGCCAGCATGTTGATGCCGAATGTATCCTGAAGTGGTGTATGCTTATAGAGACAGTTCAAAACGACCCCTGCAACCGTCCCCTTTTTCAAATCAACAACAATGCGGTTTCCGTCCCGATCCGATTCGTCCCGGAGATCAGATATACCCTCAACCTTTCCACTCTGAACCAGATTTGCAATCTGCTCAACAAGCCGCGCTTTATTGACCTGATATGGGATCTCGGTGATAACAATCGCCTCACGATCACCGCGGGAGATCGGCTCTATCAGCACTTTTGCGCGAAGCCTGATAATCCCCTTGCCCGTCTCATAGGCCTGGAGGATCCCCTCTCTGCCGTGAATATATGCGCCAGTCGGAAAATCTGGACCCGGAATAAATTTCATCAGATCTTTGATTGTCAATTCCGGATTTTTTATGAGCGCGATCGTCGCACTGCACACCTCTGTCAAATTGTGCGGTGCCATCTTTGTTGCCATGCCGACGGCAATACCATCCGACCCGTTCACAAGAAGATTTGGAACACGCGAAGGGAGAACGACCGGTTCAAATGTCGATTCATCAAAGTTCGGAACAAAGTCCACGGTCTCTTTTTCAATATCTCCAAGCAGTTCTTCGGCCAATTTTGCGAGACGCGCTTCTGTATAACGATACGCCGCCGCCGAATCTCCGTCCACACTGCCAAAGTTTCCCTGTCCATCGATCAGCGGATAGCGCATGTTCCAGTCTTGCGCCATGCGGACCAATGTATCATAAACTGCGGCGTCACCATGCGGGTGATATTTTTTCAAAACTTCACCAACAACGCTGGCGCACTTTGTATATTTTTTATTTGAGAGAAGACCTTCGGAATACATCGCGTAAAGAATTCTTCTGTGTGCAGGTTTCAAACCGTCACGAATATCGGGAAGCGCGCGGCCAATGATTACGCTCATTGCGTAATCGAGATAACTTGACCGCATCTCGTCTTCAATATTTACAGGAATAATCTGAGCCGAATTAACCATTTCAAATGCCTCCGTTAGCAGTCCTCTAATGGGTTATTTATCGTATTTTTAGGGCGAAAAGTCAAACCAAAATTGAGGCAAAAATGCATTATTTTCTTAATAAATACAATAAGTTATATCTTCATTAAACGGCCCTGAAATGGACAGATATTATGATATGTGGCTGATCCCTTATATATACAATTTATATGCCACAACAGCCCGCAAACTCCCTCAAAAGGCAGGCCTCAACATGCCGCCCCCCGCAAAGTTTTTGGTGGCCTGCATCAGTTTTTGTTTGACTCACCAGATGCTGATGCGGTATATATCTGCCCTGATTTGGTTTTGAGAATTTAATTTTTTAAAAATCCAAAAAGGAAGGGGGTGAAGTCACATGACAAAAGCAGAACTCATTAGCTACATCGCGAAAGATTGTAAGTGCCCAAAGGCATTAGCAGAGAGAACGCTCAACAGCACGATTCATAACATTTCAAAGTGCTTGAAGAGAAAAGACAAGATCACGTTGACAGGCTTTGGAACATTCTACGTAGCGAAGAGGAAGGCCCGCAAGGGACGCAATCCTCAGACCGGCGCCGAGATTCTTATCAAGGCGGCAAGCGTACCGAGGTTCAAGGCAGGCAAACAGCTGAAGGCTTGGGTATAAATCTTCAGTAAACAGTTTTTCATATAGAAAAGGCAACTGGCTCGAGAGACTAGTTGCCTTTTTTGTTTTGTTTTTCTACCGGCTTCAAATCGATCGGTTCGATACCTTTTATAGGCTTTGGAGCCTTGCCCTTGAAGACAACCGGCTCACCGCCCTTTTTTTCGTTCCTAAATTCTTCTACAAGCCCGCCCCTCTCTTCCAAATCCGGGAGGTTGTCCAAAAAACCTTTGACTCTGCCTAATACATCTTTTACCGCGCCAAACAGGGGCCCTATTCCTGAATTCATCTCAATAGGACCGCCATATGGATTTGTACCCCTTCCGGTTGAACCTAACCTATCGACTGGAATCTCTATTATTATTTTAGTCCCCTTGCCATGGGCAGACTCGACTTTCATTTTTCCGCCCATATCTTCAACGAGTGCACGCATTGTCACAGCACCAACACCAAAGCCGTTGTCTCCGGCTTGAGCTTTTGCTTCATCCGCACGGAATCCTTCAACGCGCGAATACTTGGTAAGTTGTTCCAGTGTCATTCCAATTCCATTATCTGAAACCTCCACAACCAAATTACCGTCCTCAATCTTCACTTCCACTTTCACAAACATCCCTTCAGGCAGATCTTTCTTATTCTTATCGCGATATTTGATCGCGTTATTAACAAGTTCTCTTAAGACTCTTCGAACATCTCTGAAGTTTTTATATTCAATTGAAGTGTTTTTTAGCGCATCCGTCAAAGTGCCCTGCCCTGGGATCAACAACTTCATACCAACGTCCTGCGCCACGTCTCTATATAGGCGTTCAAGAGAACAAAGAGCGCTAGGAATATTAGTTGCGGGCTTTAGAGGCGAAAAATCAATTTTTGCGGTTGATTGACCGCCAAATATTTTCAACCAAAGATCAAAATAACCGTCAACCACAGTTGCTTCATTTCCAAAGTCATGTCTTAGGCCATTAAACATCTTTGAAGATTTATCGTTCCCTTCAACCTGAAGGTTCCTCAAGTTAACCAAACTATTCAAACTTTGAATCTTCTCAGCAATCGGGCCTGTCAGTCCTTCAAATCTTTTTCTATTTACCTTAATATTTTTCAGGCCTCCTGATTCTTCCAACTCTTTACAAGCTCTCATTCGCATCTCATCAATCTCCTGCCATTTTGTGTCGAGCCACTCGGAAAGTCTAGCCATGAAAGCCTCTGTACCCTGAATCTTTAGCTCCGGCTTGATACCGCTTCTTTTTACCAACGCACTACGTTCATGAGCAAGCTCCTCAAAAGCCTTCATCGCCGCATCAAGATCAGCACTCTCTTTTACAACAAATTCAAACCTCCACAAACCTTCACCTATAAGTGGATTTGCTCTCAACTCAACTCCATCAGCAACCTTTGCGCTGACAGAATCGTCGCTCATAAAAGTTGTCATGAAAAGATCTTCGACACTCATCTTCTTCGCTTCGAGTACGGCTCCTGATCCAACAAGACCTCCCGTTTCAACAATAATAAATCTCTCGGCAATTCTTGTCTTCATCTCTAATAATGTCTCTTTTGATTCGGATCCTTCACCATAAACTCTACTGAACATTTCATCCGCTACCACTTCGTCCAAATCATTATTTAAGCGCTTAATAAAATCGAACGCTTCTACTCTAGAACCGCAATCGCTCTTTGCTAACTGGTCCAAAGCAAAATCTTTCCAGATGTTTGGCGTATTTATTGAAAAGAGTGCCTTCATATCCTCATCAGTAATTTCGAATTTAGTCCGCACATCGCCTGAGACTGATTGCTCTTTTCGTATAGGAACCATTTCGACCTTGTCAGTGACAGGTACGGGTTCGTCAGCAGTTTTTCTGGCGGCTTTTGTCGTCTTCGCAAATCCTGCGGCCATGCCAAAGGCAGACACATCTCCGGTGGCGATGAGAAGGGAGAGGAATGGTATGTGTGGGGCAAGGTCATTTAGTAACGGCGCATTCTCTACTATTCCTTCTCTCAATCTTGCAACCGCCCCCCTTGCGCGATCCGCAAGTGTATCTTCGCCACTACCCAGCAATATTCCAAGCCCTTGTCTGAAAGAATTCCCCACAAGAGCTGGAAGCCCGGATCCACTGTGGAGGTTTATATCCTTTGGCGCACTCTCTGCGGAATCAGTTGCAGTATCTGGTTGAATATCAATAAAGAAAATTGTTTTTCCATCAAGTATAACCTTGTTAAGACCGACTGGAAGTTCTATCGACGCCGGCATCACCTTTTTGAACTTTTGCATTAACCCGTCGAAAACGACACTTTTTGTTGTTCCATCCGCAAGTTCAACGCTGATAGGAAGGCTCTTGTCCATCTGTAGCAATTGCCATCTTCCGTCGGAATCTTTCATGACCAACATTTTTGCAGGCAGTGCAGAAAAGGTTTTATACACCCTCTCGCCTCTTCCTAACTTTGACGGCGTCATCCCTATCCAGATCTTTGATATGTCTTTGGGAACTGCTTCGGTGCTACCTATTGCATCATTCAATACAAGGCCAAATTCACCACCACGTTCGATATCGCCCGGTCTAAAGAATGATTCAAAGTTGTGAACAATATATACTGCCGATCTCCTCAGATTTACCTCAACTGGCTCACCGCTATCCACAAGACCAATCACAGCTCGCTCAATATAGAGTTCCTTCATCATCCCAACGAGCTCTCCGCTGAGAACCGGCACATTGTTTTCTCTCAAAATTTCATCGATGGTATCACTTGCAAGCTGTTCTAGGTTCTCCCAATCAGTCCTAATCCTGTCACCATATTTCATTCTGAAACCATGCTCAATTTTCAAACCAATTTCTTCACCGATTCTCGCTGCGGCAAGCTTCATACTATTCATGAATTCAGCAAAATCCGCGGCTGTAGTTCTCGCCGAAAGAGGCGTGTCTCTATGAATTCTTTCACCCAAATCAGTGGCGTTCGCCATCACAGTTTTGGTATCTGTCGTTCCCGTCCGCTCCATAAACGTCTGTGTAAATATACCCTCCTCAATTCTCTGTTTTGATGAAATCTCGAGACCAAGGGCCCTTGATGCTGCATTGTAAGCGGGGCTTTCCAAAGGCAAAAATTTGTCTTTGACTCCATCGTGCATCGTCATCAGGAAGGCTTCGCCTCCCAGTGCAAGATGATCACCCGCCAACTCATAGACATGTTTTGGATTGTCGGCATGAAATGACGCGCCATAAATTGAAAGAATCAGATCGTACTCTTTGCTAGGCAATTCTTTCACATCTTTTATATCTGCCTCAACCACATTTCTAAATGCTGTTTCGCACTCGGGTAGAATTTCGCCGGCGTCTAGAATGACCGCATCTATTATTACCCTATCTCCAAACTCGTCTTTAAGTTCTTTTGCAGCTCTACCTTGGCCCGGTCCAAACTCCATAATCCTGACCTTCTTCTTCCCCGAATCAAGCATCCTTTTCACGGCATCCCTCATCGGGCCCATCTGGCTTGGGATGGTAAATGAATCGTATTCCTTCAGACCTCTCGTCTCAAAATATCCGCTTGAGCGGCGATTCTCATCAACCATAGCACGTCTGCCAACTGTATCCGTTCTTATTGCCGGCATTACAGATCCTGCGGCCATGCCGCCAAGGACGGACAGATCGCCGGTAGCAATAAGTAAGGAGAGGAAATGTCCATACTGTGTAAGGTCGTTCAGCAACGGTGCATTCTCTACTATTCCTTCTCTCAATCTTGCAACCGCCCCCCTTGCGCGATCTCTAATTGTTCCCCCACTACCATCCAAAAAGATCCCAATGCTCCGTCTAAAAGCATCGCCTGCAATGGCTGGAAGTCCGAACCCGCCGTGAAGCTCAATCGGACCGTCAAATGGACTATCGGTTCTGCCATCAGGCTTTGCTTCGCGTGCAACCTTAACCCTCCTTGCAACAACCATATCCACTGTATCAGTTGGAGTATTGCTAGAATCTAGCGTTGAAGGAGCCCAGTTCTTTGGAATGTAATCCGTAGCCACGGCAAGACCAAATTTTTGAAACTCTTCATATGCCTCTCTTCTTACATTGGGATCCGCGGCGACCAAAACAATTTTTCCACCCGGGGCAACCAACCTCATTGCATTACTTACAAAGGCTTCCAAACCTCCATTGCCAATATTTTGAATTCTGGCCGCGTTCGGATACATTATATAAACAACAGCCAGCTTTCCTTCATTCCCTGGGACAAATTGATCGAATGTGGTTCTATCTTTGACTACAATGTTATCCTGAAGCGCAATCGCATCACTGAACAACAAGTCATTGTCATCAAGTATTCCCCTTCTTTCTACAATATAGACTTTTCTATCTGGATGGCGACCTGCTATAAAATTTGCGGGCCCCTCTTTCATTAAATCACCATATCCGCCAAAAAAGACTACATCTCCTTTGACATTTGCGTCCGGCTCAAAAGCTTTATCGAAATCTGACCTTGTCTCCAACTGAAGACCAATATCGCCTGGAAGATCTACTTCCTTCACTTCTGCCGGCTTATCTGGCTCAACCTGTTCGACGTCTTTGGCAACCACCTTCCTCGCCGCACCGGTCAACTCATGTCTCTGAAGAACTCTATATTGTGTTGCGCCGTCTTTTTCATATAACTCGACAACGTTGAAACCCTTCGGGGTAGAAATAACATCATAACCCATCTCTTTGAGGCCGGCCGCGGTAGCCGCAAGATCTTTAACTGATCTATATTTAACTGTTCTGTTGCGCAGGGACTTGCCATGCTGTTGCAATTTTCCGCGCATGTGGATGATTGCGAGCTCGAGCACAGACTTGAGATCAACAAAACTCTCCGGCATCGGTTGCAGACCAATAGCACCAAGTCCGATCCCCGACGTATGAAGAATTGTATATGAAGTTCCGAACTGCAACCCATCAAGAGCAAGACCTTCACCAACCGTCGGAGCCGTTTGATACAATGAAGCGAGACTCCTGAGTTCGCGCTTGGCTAGTGCACCGTCAAGTGCAGCGCCTCCGTCCTTGAGTAACTCAATCCCTAATTTAGGGTTGTAGCCCAACAACCTTCCGGCAAGGGGCGCCAATCTGACCGCGCCAAGTGTAATATAGTCAACAACCGTCCTTACTCCGACGTCCGTGAGGTCCTTTGGAATATCGGCGAGAAATGCGGCTGAACCGGCCTGATTGATGGCAGAGAAGAGCGTTGCATCTACCACATAATTACCGAATCCGCTCAGGCCCAGTGCATTTGCGGCCGCTCCGGAGAGACCCGCCGATACCGATATCAAAAATACGCTCATGTAAAATAGCGCAATGCTATTTGAAAGATCGGTCATGGCCATCATCTCGTGAACATTTGTGACACGATCTTTTAATACCCTGTTTGCTTCTCTAATTTCTGATTGCGTGGAAGCACTGTTAATATGGCTCTCGTCAAATCCGCCCGCCACTAATCTTTCATGAACATAATTTTCCGCCCAACCAATCTTTGCCGAATTCAACATTTGAGCAAGTTCGCGGCTCTCATTTAACAGTTTGATGTAGGAAGCAGTCTCGTAAATAACGGGGATTGAATTTTCGCCAAAACTTAAACTCTTCGTCAACTCAGAGCCGACACGAATAAATTCTTCAAAGCTTCCAACTCTCTCCAAGGCACTGAGGTTCTCCTTGAATCCGGGCCTTATCTTCTCATAAACATAATCCAGAGCCTCTTCTATCTTCGGAACTTCATTATTCAGATATACAGCATATGCGTCTTTCCATTCCTCCTCTGCATGTTGATCAAGAATTGGCACTACATGTTCATATTCCGCAAAATGTTCGGAGAAGTGACTATACATCTTCGTCTTTATGTATGCATCGCGAGTTCCGTAAAATCTCAGCACGTACGCAGACGGGTGTTTCTCAGAAATCCTGTCATATTCCTCGCCAAACTTGAGCCGCAAACCGCCCCTGATTTTATTCAACTCTGCTCTGACCTGAAGCCCGTGGAGATATCTGGGCGGCATTGCAAAGACGCCCTGCTCGGCGCCGGACATCAACGCCTCAACCTTCTTCTGCCTCACATAATGATCTTTGAAGGCAACAAAATCCAGCACAAGAGAGGATCTGATATTTTTTAATATATCTTCCTTCTTCTTTTTTCCGTATCTCTTTGCGGCTTCCGCAAAAGTTTTAAGAGCTTCTTTATCTCCCGCTTTTTTCAAATCGCCTTCAATTTTTATTATATCCGCAAGAGGCAAACGATTTAACTGGGATGCATTAGCAACATCTTCTCTCGCAGACACGGACACAGTTTGAGTTGGCATCGACTTTGCCAATTCGGCGTTTTCTGTAGGTCCTGAAATTATAACGGCGTCCGGCGTCTGGTTTTCTTTTGGGCTGTCTGGCAGGACAGACTGCTCCCCGCTCTCAACACACGACTGTGCCGTTGGATCGCAATCAGGTTTGATCAAAAACGGATTATTTTTGACTTCATCAACCACTTAAATAAACCCCCTTTAAAAAACGGGCAAACACCACGGGCGGATGAAACTTACCCATGCGGGGTTTAATATAAGCAATATCTG
>CAZTCA010000052.1:8397-10881 GCA_964612405.1 uncultured Pseudomonadota bacterium | reverse complement strand
GATTCAGGATCGGTTATAATCGTGCCGCACGCCTCGTCGATAAGATGGAGTCCGAAGGGGTAGTTGGACCGGCTGACGGCGCAAAACCGCGACAGGTGCTGATCAGCAATATGTCTGAATAACCTGCAAGGCATGAAACATAAAACATGAAACATAAAACACGATTTATTCTGCTTCTTGCCTCTTTCTTTCTACTTTTGCACAATTTTAGTTTTGCTTGGGCGAGCGACAGTTCTGTTTTACATATCCAGTCGGTCTATAATTCAATAAACGATTTAAAGGCGGATTTCACACAGACAACATATGTTGAGGTTCTTGAAACAACAATGAAGGACCGCGGCATCTTCATGATGAAAAGACCGAACAAACTCAGGATTGAATACAAAGGCACACAACCCAAAAATTATGTAAGTAACGGAAAAAAACTCTGGGTCATCGATCCGACTAGCGGTGATGTCGAAACACATTTGATAAGTAGAAGCGTCCCGAAAGAGGCCTTGGAGCTCTTGAGCGGATTCGCGGAGATGGAAAAGCTTTTTAACGTGAGTCGTTTTACACCAAAGAAACCTCAGACGAAATATACATATCTATCACTTAAGCCAAAGGCCGCAGATGTCCCCTATTCAAAACTCGATTGCAGTTTCGGGGCGGATGGCCTTCTGCGTCAAATGACAATTCATAATAAGTCTGGAAATGTATCGAAATATGTGTTTAATAATATAGAGTTGAATTCGGGCCTGAAAGACGGGCTCTTCACAAAATAACGGGAGGATTCATGACAATCAAGAGACTTTTAATGATATCCTTTATCTTTGTGATCATGCAGGCATTTGTTCCGCAAATTGCCGAGGCAAGACACGAAGGCTTCTATTTCGGCGGTCATTATCAACAACCGATCCTCTTCACCTGGAAAAGACAGAGCACAATTGCGCCGAACCCGGGCGGGCATATCAGATTTTGGCCGGGCTTTGGTTTTGATGCAATTATCGGATATGAATTTGAAAAGGTTGAATGGCTTGGAATTGCGCTCCCCTTGACGTGGGGGATGATGAAGCTGGATGGAGCTGAGTGGGTTCATCTGATAAACGCCGACGCCCAGGTTATCTTCCATCTCTCAAGACCTGAAAAGAAGTTCGATCCATATATCACGATTTTGGCCGGATTTAATTTCCTGTCTGAGGGATCCATCAAAAACCAGTCACAATCTATTGGGCCGGATGTCGGTGTCGGGCTTGGTTTCAATTACACACTCATGGAATATGCAAAGGCCGGGTCCCCGAACGTCACGAATTTATCACTCAATGTGGAAGTTCCGTTCAAGTTTATCCTGTTTGTAAACGACGAAGACCTTTCAGATAGCAAGACTACCCCGATCATGCACATGCCAATCAAAATCGGAATGACATACTCATTCTAGTTTCTTAGGGGTTTACCTTTTTGAAGCATGTGCTGCATGCGCTCCTGTGTTTTCTTGTTCCCACACAAAGATAGAAATGCCTCGCGCTCAAGATCGAGGATGTGCTGTTCGGTTGTCTTGTGGACTGAGGGTTTATCTCCGCCGGTCAGGATATGTGCCAGTTTCTCACCTATTACCGTTTCATACTCAGTAACCTGGCCTTTTAGTCTTGCCTGGCGAATGCCGTTGACCAGAGCCATTTTGCCACCGTCGCCCGGCAGTTCGATATCTTCACGCATAACCTCAGGCAGATATGTTTTAGATAAATCTAAGACCCTTCTCTTTGCCGATTCAATCAACTTTTCTTTATCCAGAACAATGCCATCTTCAGATGACATGTAACCGATCTTCTTTGCCTCTTTCCCGCTCGTTGAAATCTTTGCAAAAGCAATTGCCTGAAAAACATCGCTCACCTTCGGAAACGGTCCGCCGTCTTTTGAAGCCACCCAGATATTATTTTTGGAATCATACGCTTTTCTGTGCCTCTCCTCCATCCTGAGAAGCAGATTCTTGCAACCACCACCCGCAGGAACAACGCCAACGCCAACCTCAACAAGGCCCATATATGTTTCGGCCGCGGCCTGAATGTGGCCAGACGACATTGAGACTTCACAGCCGCCGCCAAGCGCCATGCCGAACGGTGCGGCGACAATAGGCCTCTTTGAAAAACGGAGCAGTTGTGTTGCCGCCTGAAACTTTCTCACCATATCTTCAACCTGATCCCATTGATCGTTCGTTGCCGCCATCCAGATGAGCATCAAGTTTGCGCCGGCGGAAAAATTTGGACCGGCACCGGTGAGTACAAGCCCTTTTCCGTTCTTTTCGGCATAACCAACCGACTTGCCAATCATCTCTATGATGTCAGCATCGATTGCATTCATCTTTGTGTGAAATTCACAGGCAAAAACACCGTCACCTATATCAAGAAGGTCGGCTCCGCCGTTTCCTTCTATCTTTTTGTAATTCGGTCTTGGCGGTTGGAACGCCTGCCTGCCGGTCAGGCAGGGCTGAAACTGCTGGAACTGCTG
>CAZTCA010000052.1:0-8297 GCA_964612405.1 uncultured Pseudomonadota bacterium | reverse complement strand
GATGCTTCAATCAGGGGCTTTGCGATCTTTCCCGCCTCATCTTCAGAGTTAAATATAACTTTTAGCCTCTCCGCGGGGTCATCCAAACTTCTCACCTTGCCCAGAGATTCTGTCTTGATTTTTGATTGAGGCCGATATTCCATGGTCTTCGGATCCAGAACCAGAATTTCAGTTGCTTGTTGCTTGTTGCTTGTTGCTTGTTGTTTATCTTTACTGGCAACTAGCGACGAGTGACTAGCAACTTTCTTGTAAAATCCCTGCCCCGCTTTAGAACCAATCCAGCCCTTTGAAACCATTTCTTCTACAAAGGCGGGAAGTTTTAAACCACTGTTTCTCGCCACATGCGCCAGCGTATCTATCCCGACAATGTCTGCAGTTCTGAATATTGCGCTCTTGGGGCGCGCCGTCGGCATCCCCATCACCTGATCAACCACTTCAATCGGAACATTTTTTTCTGCTACCAATTCAAATGCCTTGATGACCGCATGGATTCCAATTCTGTTTGCAATAAAATTGGGCGTATCCTTTGCATAAACAACTCCCTTGCCAAGGAGATCTTCAAGAATCAGGGCCATCTCTTTTGTGACTTTTGGATTTGTGTCCGGACCCGGTATCAACTCCACAAGTTTCATGTAGCGAACCGGGTTGAAGAAATGCGTAATGACAAAATTTTTCCTGAAATTCTCATTTCTGCCATCCACCATCTCTTTCAGGAGAATTCCGGACGTGTTTGAGCTTATAATTGCGCCGGGCTTTAAGTATTTTTCCACCTCAACAAAGAGCTTCTGTTTTATCTCCAGCTTCTCCACCACCGCCTCAACGATCCAGTCCGAATCGGAGATCTTGTTCAAATCTTTCTCGAATGTTCCGGTTGATATGAGTTTCAGATCGGATGAATCAAACATTGCGGCCGGTTTAGATTTTTTTAGCCTCTCAAGACCTTGAGAGACCAGTTCATTATTCAGATCGAGTAGACGCACGGGTATTCCGCATCCGGCCAGATGCCCCGCAATCTGCGCCCCCATTACCCCTGCACCTAGAACTGTGGCTTTTTTAATTGTCATAGTCGTGCTGTCATTGCGAGGAGCGTAAGCGACGAAGCAATCTAGTGAAATTACTGGATTGCTTCGCTATCGCTCGCAATGACGTCTATACTTGTTCAATTATCGTCGCCACTCCCTGACCGCCGCCGACACACATTGTCTCAAGTCCAACCGATTTATTATACTGCTTCATTGCACTGATCAATGTCGCCATTATTCTGGCACCTGTAGCCCCTAATGGATGACCAAGCGCAATGGCTCCACCATGAATGTTTAATATTTTTTCATCGATCCCAAGATTTCTGACGACAGCAATTGATTGCGCCGCAAAGGCTTCGTTTAATTCTATCAGGTCGATGTCTTTCAGTTTCATCTTTGCGCGTTTGAGAGCCTTTGGAATGGCAAAGATCGGCCCCTCTCCCATTGTTGACGGATCGCATCCGGCGACCGCCATTGAAACAATTCTGGCAATCGGTTTTATCTTTAGCTTCTTCGCCATTTTTGCCGACATCAGGATTGTTACGGCCGCACCATCGGTCACCTGACTTGAATTTCCGGCTGTCACTGTTCCCTTTTCGATAAATGCGGGTTTAAGCGCCGCCAACTTTTCTATTGATGTGTCAGCGCGCGGCCCTTCGTCTGTGTCTATGCCATTAAACGGTACAATTTCATTTTTGAATTTTCCCTCTTTTATCGCCTTCACTGCTTTTTGATGTGATTGAAGTGAAAACTTATCCTGATCTTCGCGGGAGATACCATGTTTCTTTGCCACATTTTCGGCGGTCTCCCCCATTCCGATATAAGCGGCAGGTGCACCATCTTTCATTAATTTATCATTTAGTGAAGGATTGAAGCCGCCCATCGGGACGTGGCTCATGGATTCAACTCCGCCCGCAATAAAGATATCACCATTGCCAACCATTATCGCCTGCGCCGCCTGATTTATCGCCGATAGCGAAGAACCGCAGAAACGGTTTATTGTCACACCGCCGGCAGAAAACGGAAGGCCTGCAAGAAGGCCGATATTTCTCGCAACATTTAACCCCTGCTCCCCTTCCGGCATCGCACAGCCGATGATCACATCTTCGATCAATTTGGGGTCGAGGTTCGGAATTCGTGCCAGAGATTCCTTGATCAGGTGAACGCAGATATCGTCAACCCTGACATCTATAAACCCTCCCTTGAATGCCTTGCATAGCGGCGAGCGAAGCGCTGAGATAATTACCGGTTTCTCCATAAATCCCCCTTAGATTTGTGTCATTCTATCACCACCCACAGATGTTTTACAGCACAAAAAAGCCCCTTCGAAGCGAATCGAAGAGGCTTTCTCTGTGGGCCCGGGAGAACTTGACGCAGATGCTTGGGTTGGCGGCCACGAATGTGGACGGGAACCCTTAGCAGATGCGATCCCCGGAGGGGAAACCCCAAGTGAATTGGTTGGGGGTTCAACAGTGTCGGGCCCATAAAAAATGGCCGACCTTTGTCGACCATTTTTACCAAAATTCTGTGGGCCCTATATGTTAAAGTTCGAACCTGGTTTCAGGCACAATCCAATAATTAACCGTAAATACCAATTGCGCCGATTTGTCTATATAAAATTGCGCGCGAAAAATATTTTCTGAGATTTTTCCGCCGTGGCGAAATTCGGCCGACGGTTTATAGAGTTATCAACCGGCGCGATATATCCGTCGACACTGGTCATCCGTCGGCTCATAAGCGATCCATAACCCTATCGGCTGTCGCCATCGGATAGAGCTAGCGAGTATAGCAAAAAGCCCGCCGGCTCAAACCCAAGCCCACTTCCAAATACGCGCCTGCGCAAACGGCTCACCTGACGGGGGAATACCCTTAACGTGAATTAAATGAGGGGTTTCACTTTACGACGACCTCGTATCCCATTTCCTTATATGCCTTTAAGCGATTACGATACATCTTCAAGGCCATGGGGTTGTTTGAATCCAGGTAATCATGGATTAAAACCGACTCTTTATTGTCGGTCAATCGGTGTAATCTTCCGGCATATTGAATGAGCCTTCCCCGAAATGAAAGCGGTGATGCAAGCACTAGTGTATCGAGCTCTGGAAGATCAAAGCCCTCGCCTAGTAGCGAAGCCGTTGCCAATAAACAGATTTGGTTTTGGTTGACTAAGCGACCTTTGATATCCTCCATTATTTCTCTTCGTTGTTTTGCTGATGTTTTGCCATCAAGACGGTAAAGCCCGATATTCGATGTGCCACCGTTTACTGCTTTAAGTATCTTTGCTTCTAAAGACTGGAGAAGTTCTTTTCTGTCTCCGATGACCATAGGCAATCGTCCCGTATTGACGGCCTCAATGATATCCAAAACTATCATCTCTTGCCGCGCGTCGTCTTTAGTAAGTCGCTCGATGAAAATATGATAAGGCGGTCTTAAAGCGGTATCCTCCAGCATTTTGAACCCGGTCTCTCTAACCACTACCTGTTTCGCCAGACCCACCGTAAAGTCTGCCTTCATATCGTAACAGATCGGGCCGCATTGTTGAAAGATGATCTTCTCAAGCCTGTCCTTCCTATAAGGAGTCGCGGTCAATCCGAGGATGTGCCTTGCCGGTATCTGTTTTAATACGCCTTCGAAGGATGTGGCCGGTATATGGTGGCATTCATCGATAATGACCTGGCCATACTGGGCGGCGACTTCTTCGAGTTCTTGTGATTTGACAAGTGTTTGCAACATTGCGATATCCACTCTCCCAGAACACCTCTTTTTTGTGCCGCCCATCTGTCCGATATCTGTCTTGGCAAGCCCCAAGAAAGAAGAGAGCCGTTCTTTCCACTGTTCTATGAGGGGCTGACGATGGACCAAAATAAGGGTTGGCAGTTTTCTATGAGCTATTATCGAGCAGGCCATAACGGTCTTGCCTGCCCCCGGCGGGGCAACCAGGACGCCCATCTCTTTTTTTAAGGCCTCATCAACTGCCAATCGTTGTGCAGATGACAATTCGCCATTGAATTCAAGCTTGATACGCCTAAATCGTTTCCGGTCATCCCTAATAACAATAGACGCCCCGGCCTTTTGAAGGATTTTAACCGTTCTTTCAAGCAAACCCCTTGGTAGCGTGATGTCATTGTCTCTTAATTCCCCTGAAAAAATGAATCTCGGATATGGATAAGTTGACATCCTCATTTTTTGCAACTCATAGAACTTGGGATTTGGGAAAGTAGCGCTCCGTTTTAATTTGGCGATCAGGGCCGAAGGCAATCCTTCTGTAGAGATCGAAATTTGAGAGTTGAACACGATCTCGATCGTGCCTGTGAATTTTTCCTTGTCAGCCGTTTTAGAAACATCTCTGTTCAGGATGTTGCTGTCGGTTGCAAATGCTACATCTTGTTCGGTCCCAAAAACATCAAGGCCTTTCTTGGGGACGATCTCTTCAAGGATGTCTTTTAGCTCGGTAAGCGACAGTCTTCTAATCGATGCCAAATGATCCCATTGATCTTCAATGGGTTTAAGCGCGTTGTCGATGAAAACGCTGTTGCCTTGTTGTCTTGGCTCTCTTTGCAGGGGGAGCGCGATCAAGTTGCCAAATCCCCCTTTCGGTATGTAATCTTGATTAGGAAAGAAACGGTCATAGCTATTCAGGCTCATTGTATGCCTTTGTTCGCTTGCCTTTGTCAAAGTGGCCGTCCCTAAATGTCTTGCAAGCCTTGCCGGAACAGGCTCCGAAAAGAATATCCATGCATGGGATCCTTTCCCGGAGCGAGACCTCTCAATACAAACCTGAATTCCAAGGGATTCGGCCACGGACTGATATAAAAACGCATCGGCCCGCCAATCACCTTCATCAAAATCACACGCAAGAAAAACGCAGGTGTCATCTTCGCGAATCGCATATGTGCCTATCGTATGCAGTCCCTGCAGGTGCGCCTTGACCGCATCTTCATCAAGAGGCAAAAATGACTGATTGACGCAATCGGAACATTTTGTCAGCGTTTTGTTACAAAGGCCTTTCTTCCATTCGTTCTTGCACGCCGGGGCATATCCCTTGCTCTCCTTCTTTTTATTCTCCCAGCGCTTGGGATAGACTGTTTCGCGGCAACGAAATAATTTCAAAAACAGGGCTATTTTTTCTTCCGGTGTTTGTGGTCCCTTTTCTGATACCCTTTCGCCAAGCGTTCGGTGTTCGTTTTGAGTAGCTTGAAGACATCGGACCCTGTCTAAAAGAACCGCTTTCTCGGCCTCGATGTCGTTCAAGCGTTTCCGTAATTGCTCTAACTCACACGGCTGGGTCATAAAATATCTTATAAATCAGGTGGTTGGCTCGTTCTTGGGTTGTAAGTGGGTCATAAACGAAACAAATAAACCCATCCTAACTAGTTAATAAATAAGAACTTATTTTTTATTTGCATCGGCCTTTGCAAATAAAGTTTCTTCTTTGTCTATGGGCAATCTGTATTTCACTGTCCGTTTTGCCCCGGTGTCTATTTTGGTCAGCAACCCCTGTTCCACCCAGCGCGCGAGAATTCTGGAGACCTTGGATGTGTCTGGATTCTTGATGATCTCTCTCACCTTCTCGTTCGTGACATATTTTTCTTTATTGGCCAAATAATGTGAAACCTTGTCCCACTCCGATGCCTTTGCGACGTTAAGAAGAACGACCCTGACGGCATCTTCAAGACGAGGGTAAGTGAAGAATACCGGCGGATACAATTTGCTTTTATCCATCTCTGCCCTCATTGCCCGAACGCCCTCATTCCTATCAAGGTTAGGCGGGTCCGAAAACTCGCGCAGATGTTTGACCAATAGATCGTTCCTATACCCTTCGGAACGGACGAGACCGATATTGAACGTCGTGATGTTGTAAGGGAACAGCCCCGGACTTTCCACTTCAACCCTGTCTTCAAATATTCTGACCTCGATATCCCTTTTGATGTAATAATCTCTGTGGATCACGGCATTGGTGATGGCTTCTTTTATGGCTCGCTCTGGAATTCTATATCGCGTTACAAAACCAGAGGACGGCATCTTGATCCCTGACCGCAATAACATTAGGATATATTCATTTGCATCGCTGATCTGTTTGATGACAGGCCCGTCGATCGTTTTCGGCGTGCCGATGAGGTTTAGCGTCTCTTTTATTGTTTCAACGGCCCCTTCGTATTGAAAGACGCGGATCGTTGCCTTCGTCTCCATCAGATTATACGGATATAAAGCAAAGAGCAGTACCGCGGCTCTTGTGGGTTTTAAGCCGCCGTCTTTATCTCTTCTCGCCAGCCCGGAATTGAAAAGGATATCTTTGATGTCATCGTCGCCGAGCTTTCTCCCGGCCTTCCATCGTTTAAAGTATTCCGTATTGAGCAGTTTAAGATCGACATCAACCAGTTCGGCATCGGCCTTTTGAAAACCTTTTGCATAAGAGAGTTTAACGATCTCGTGGGGGTCCAAAAGCTTGTTACCCTTTTCCAAGCGGATATAGACGTGATTATTGATAGAATGGAAACTGTTAACAGCCTTTGGAATGTGAACAGCCCCGATCGTCTTGCCGTTTGTGCAAACCAGTTGTGCCGGTGGCCACAGAAACGAAATGGGCGGGACGATCCTTTGGAGATTTCTTCCGATCTCGTCAAATTTTTCCAAATTCTCTTCTATTCCATGCACCCTGTCCAACCCGCGAGCTTTTGACTTTTCAGGGTCGTCAACGCCGAGGAAAATAGAACCACCGTCTGTGTTCGCCATCGCAACGATAGATTCAATGACCTTAGCAACGCTAAAGTCCTGGCCTAATCGTTTGAACTCCGTCCGCCGGTCTTCTGCTGGAATGGCGAGAATGGTGTCTATTAATAATTGATCATTTCGAGCAAGCATCTACATTCCTCCGTCCATAATCGAATCATTATCATTATCACCACACTCCGAATTTACAAGTTTAAATTGCTTTTTTGCACCTGTGGACTAACATTGAACAACGGATGTATACACACACTGCTTTTGATAGAACTAACAAGTGAGGTTTTAGGGGAGTGAGCGATGCGTCGGTTTCAATTTTCCATGCGGCCTCTTAGCGTGTAAAGCGAATCAACATCGAACTTCAACATCAGTCCTCCCTCGTCATTAAGATAAATGTCGCGCACATACATTGGCCTGTCAGAGGAGGTCATTTTCACTCCTTTTGGGAGAATATTAGCTTCCGTATTAGCAAGGTTATCGGGGTTTGCCTCTCTTCCTTTTCCATTCGAGCAGGAATCGTTGACCAAATCGCCGTTGGGTGAAATGTAATCCTGTAGCCTTATGTCGATCCTTCCTTCAGCAAAATCAGTTGTGTCTATATACTGCGTCTCATCTTTCATTTCGTCTCCAGAACCAAGGTCTTCCCCTCCAAGCGCCAGATTTTTTGAGGATCCATACCCTGCCAGCCAAATCAGATCAGCCCTTCTCTTGCCTTTACCAGTTGCATCGGAGAGAAAACGTTCGGCTTCTGCTTCAACCTTTGCCTCGCAATAGGTCACCCTATAACCAAGCTCTATCAGACGATCTACAGTAGGATAGTTATTGAAAGCTTTAATCCCATCCCTTTTAGGATAGATGACCGCACTCCAACATCTATGGATCGAAACCGTACTAGAAATTCGATGTCGTATCTATCTTTTAGATAGATTTTAAATGTCTCGTAAGAAACTAAAGAATTTTTAGGTATATTAAGCCCTTTGAAGTTATCATGCCTCTCCAATATCCTTGACCATGCATCCATCTTTAGCTCGTCGCTGATTAGTTTAGACTCCATTATTCCTATGCTTACACATGCCGCCTCAAAAACAAAATCGGGATCATTTATCAACGACGACTCGTCGGCAAGAAAGATGGCCGTGCTATTCTGTTTCACCGCAACAAGAACCACCACACGGTCTTCTTTTAACGACTCATCTGCAAGTTGAAGGGCTAAACCCTCATGTTTCACTTAAAGAAAAAGGTCACGTTGGAGGAGCAACTTGTCAAGATCGAGAAGATAGGTAACATTTGGCTCGAACCCATGAGTAAGTTCATCCAAGCGGCTCACCAAGCCCATCAGGTGGCGAACTCAAAAAATTTGGCGGCAAAACGAGATTTTTTGAAAAACGCCGGTTGGAACTTTCGTCTGTCCTCGCGAACCCTTCAATTTTCCTACTATTTTCCGTGGAACTTCCTCAAAAAACCCGCACCAATTACTGCTATGTGGGCCCGGGAGGACTTGACGCAGATGCTTGGGTTGGCGGCCACGAATGTGGACGGGAACCCTTAGCA
>CAZTCA010000051.1:0-10885 GCA_964612405.1 uncultured Pseudomonadota bacterium | reverse complement strand
TCATTGCGAGCCCCGAAGGGGCGCGGCAATCCAGTGTAGCTAATTAATTCACTAGATTGCTTCGTCGCATAGCTCCTCGCAATGACAACGAGAGTGACTTTATAAGAGGTTTCCCCAGAAACCTCTTAAAAAGTCTTTATGCCCGTCATTGCGAGCCCCGAAGGGGCGCGGCAATCCAGTGTAGCTAATTAATTCACTAGGAGCCTGTCGGGAAATGACACTTTCTGTCATTGCGAGGAGCAAAGCGACGAAGCAATCTAGTGTAACTAATTGATTTCACTGGATCGCCACGTCGACCTTCGGCCTCCTCGCGATGACAAGTCGAATTTCTCGACAGGCTCCTAGATTGCTTCGTCGCATAGCTCCTCGCAATGACAACGAGAGTGACTTTATAAGAGGTTTCCCAATATCTCTGAATGTATTTGATTTTATTGCATGAAATGTGATATCTATAATGGTGTGTCGTCTGAGTAGAGGCGTATAATATTCATGGGGGGCGTGTGATGTATCAATCTTATTTTGATCTCAAAGATAAGCCGTTCGGCCTGACCCCCAATCTGAAATATTTATTCCTCACAAAGCAATATGAATCATCACTCGACACCCTGCAATATGCCATACGGGAGCATTTAGGCTTTGCGGTGCTGACCGGAGAAGTAGGGACCGGAAAGACAACTATTACTCGGGCACTATTAGAGAAGCTGGACAAGAATGTGGAGACAGCTCTGCTTGTGAACCCGCTTCTGTCAGTTCCGGAGTTACTTGAGGCCATAAATAAAGATTTTGGTATCTCCACCAAGGAGACATCACCCCAAAAGCAGATCGATATATTGAACAAATTTCTCCTCAAGAAGGCAGAGGAGGGGAAGAACGCCCTTGTGATAATTGATGAGGCGCAAAATCTTTCCATTGAAGCGCTTGAGATGGTGAGGATGTTGACCAACATTGAGACCGACAAGGCGAAGCTTATTCAGATTGTTCTCGCCGGACAGCCGGAGCTAATAAAGAAGCTTGCGAAACACGAACTCAGGCAATTGAGTCAGCGCATTATTGTTAGATGTCACTTGAGGCCGCTCCATTTTGTGGAGATGGTCAGATATATTAACCACAGGATAGTGTTGGCGGGTGGAAATCAGAAAATATACTTTGAGCCTGGGGCATACAAAGAGATCTGGCGGGTGACGAAAGGGCTTCCGAGGCTGATAAATATTGTGTGCGATCGTTCTTTGACCGCGGCTTATGTGGAGGATACTGGAACGATTAGTAGAAAGATAGTTAAGACGGCGGTAAAAGATTTGAGCGGTCTTACTTCAAGACCGGTATGGTTCGGACAAAGGATTGCGGCAAAGATTGCTTCACTCGTTTCCCGGGCGTAATGTTTGAAAAACCGGCAACTAAAAATATGTCACTAATACATAAAGCATTGAAGAAGGCAGAGCAGGAACCCCTCGACTCTACTCGGGACAGGCGAACGGAGGAAGAAGGCGGACTACCTCCGGGCGAAATGGCAGTCGGGAAACCCTCGCTTAAATCTCAGCTGACACCGAGGACTCTAGTGTTGCTTGTACTGGCCCTATTGAGTCTCGCATTCTTTACATATAAACAATTTTCAAAGAATAAGGTGCAATACCCGCTATTGCAGGCGAACACAGCGCCAGCGGTGGTTCCGGGGCAGGGGCCAACCTCTTCCGACTCAGGGTCAGCGCCCAGTGTTGAAGCGGACGAACTGATCAAGCAGGGGAAAGAATTTTATAAAAAGGGGGAGTTTGACAAGGCCCTTGATATATTCATTCAGGCAAATGCGAAGGCCCCTTCGAATGCGGATATTCTAAACAGTATAGGTCTTGTATATAAAAAGAAAGACGATGCCGTTCAGGCGGAGAATTTTTATAAGCGCGCCATTGCGGAAAAGAGCGACTGCGCGGAATGTTATAATAATATGGGCGTGTTAAAAATGTCTCAGGGGGATATGTTGGAGGCAATTCTTTATATAAAGAAGGCCATCAAATATGATGAGACCTATTCAGATGCATATTTCAACCTGGCAGTATTAAATGACACTGAAGGCAATTTCAGACAGGCGATCGATAATTATAAAACCTTTTTACAATATACAGATTCGAGTGACAACAAGCTGGTTTCCAAAGTGGAACAAAGAATTGAACAACTTTCAGAATGAATCTAAAATTTATCAGAGAATACCTTCAACCGAAAGAGTCGCTCGGTTGTGATATCGGAGCGAAATCGGTCAAATTTGCGCGTTTATCCAAGAAACAGAAAGG
Source organism: uncultured Pseudomonadota bacterium (assembly GCA_964612405.1). Lineage (GTDB taxonomy): Bacteria > UBA10199 > UBA10199 > 1-14-0-20-49-13 > CAZTCA01. The sequence goes on along the minus strand of CAZTCA010000051.1, from coordinate 8,603 downwards.
GATCCTGTCTCTCGAAGCGATAGGAATGCTTGAGTGCGAGTCTCTGAGTGAAAATTTGGCCGAGGCTGAGAAAGTCAGAAGATTTTTTAAAGAGCATGGTGTTTATGGACTTCACGCAAATATCAACATCGAGTGTGCGAGTCTAAAGATTAGAAGAATGGATATTGCTGACATGCCCGCGGCGGATACAAAAATTGCAATCAGCTGGAATTTTAGAGAGCATGTGGATGGACCGATCGAAAAATATAAAGTCAGTCACACTGATATGGCTGCCATTAAAAAGGACTCGGCGGGAAGAAAGCCCATAATGGCGTTCGCGGCGGCTGAAAAGGATATCGAAGAGATGGCAAAGCTTGCGAAACATCTTGGCATAAAGACTTCGTCAATTGAACCCAACGCAACGGCGCTCCTTGCATCGTTTGATTATAGTGTGGGCTGGGAACCCGGAAAAAATTATGTCATGCTTGATCTGAGCACCGATACCTCAAATTTTATTGCCATGAGAGACGGAGATCTTCTCTTCTCAAGGCCGCTTGTGGGATTGGGCGGCAAGGGTTTGACAAAGAGTCTGGCAAAAGTCTCTGGGGTTGCGCCGGTTCAGGCAGGTGATAAGATCGAGTCATATCTCGATTCCGAAAAGAAGGCCCTTTCTGTAGATTCGGCAGATTCTGTCAGATCCGTGGTTGATGATTTTATGGGCCGCATGGTTGTGGAGGTGCAGAGGTCTATTGATGCCTTTTGCATGATGTATCACGTTGACAATGTTGACAGAATCTATCTTGTGGGGGGCTTAAGCCTTTTGCCGAATGTCACATCTTATTTGTCGAAAAATCTTGGGATTGAGACACTGTTATTTAATCCCTTTAATAAAATAGATTTAGAACCGATTGGGGGAGGGATTACCAACCCGCAGTTGTATGCATTGGCGGTAGGGTTGGCGATACCCAGGATGTAATATGGCACAAAGGGTTAACTTTCTTGAGAAGAGTGCATTCATCCTGACATACAGGAATATGCTGATTATTGCCGGTGCGTTTTGTATTTTTTGTACGATGATACACGGCGGTTTTATGATGCGCCACTGGATGGTTAAAACCAAATTGGTAGAATCAAACAGGATAGTGAACGAGCTAACGATCCGGAAAGAGAAGGCGTTGGCGGTATTGCAGGCAACGCAGACAAGAAATACCGACGCCACCGTTACCCAAGCCCTCGTCTCTATATTTTCAAAGATACCGGCTTGGTCCTCTGTGCTGGAAGACCTCTCCAAAAAGATGCCCAAACAGATATGGCTGAAAGAGCTCAGGACGCAGGATATTGGCGAAAGGGTTGACGTGAAGAAGATTGAATTGTCCGGAAAAGGGGCTTCTATAGCATCAATTGCCGAATTTGTGAGTGGTTTGGAGAGCTCCGTAAAATTTCAGAATGTGGCGCTGGTCAGTTCTGAAAAAAATGAAATAGACAGGAACTATTCCTTTATGGTCAATGCTGATGTGATATTTGCAAACAGGAATTGGTGATATGGACACTGGATTTTCACAAGTTGATTTGAAACAAGAGGCCTCTGCCAGAGAGAAGATATACTTTGGTGTGATCTTGTTTCTTATTGTCATTGTATTTGCAAGGTGGCTCTATCTGCCGAAGATGAAGGAGATTAAGGTAAATAATATTCAGGTCAAGAGCATGGAGATGCAGATCGATACATTGAAGGGTTTTGTGAAACTGCAATTGCCGGAATCCGCTTCAGATATGGGTTTGCAAGTGACAGGCTCGGTTGGGCTCGACAGGCTTATTGAAGAGAGCGCGAAGCCGAAACAGGAAGTGGTTGCCGATGTTGTGGGGATGTTGACATCAAACAATACGTTGGGCGGCGTTTCATTGAAAAAGTTTTCGCTTTTGTCAGAGTCGGATCGCGGCGACTACTTTGTTGTTCCTGCAGAGATTGTGCTCGAGGGCTCATATTCCGGCATAATGAATTATCTGGGCCGAGTTGAGAAACTGAACAGGCTGGTTATTGTCGATAACGTCGAACTATCAACATCGGAAAACCGGCCTTCGTATGTCAAAGCGAAGATTAACAGCAGTGTGTTTGTAGTCAGAACAGTCTCACAATAGACGGAGGTTTTTATGAAGACTAGAAATATTGTTGTGATTGAATTGTTTATTCTGGCTCTGTTTTTCAGTGGTGCTGTGCGGGCCGACTCTCTGTCGGAGTTGAATGTTGAGGGGTTTAAAGATCGCGTTTCACCCGGGCACAACGTTTCAAAGAATCCTTTTTTAAAGCAGAGGCCGAGCCCGGAAGATATCCTCGTGACCGATTTGAGTCTCACCGGAATTATTAAAAGTTTTGATGAGTCATATGCGTTGATAAGCGGCTATACGCTGGCTGAGGGAGATGAAATAGCGGGATATAAGGTGAAGGTGATAGAAAAAGATCATGTCGTTTTAAGAAGACTAGACGAGGTAAAGGTGCTAAGATTGGAGTAATTCAGGAGATGTTGATGAAATTCTTAAAAGGATTATTTATAGCCCTGGTTCTTGTCAGTTGTTTTGGCGTTCGGGGTGCATTTTCCGACGAAGCAAATACCGGGAGCGTCTACCGCTTGGACGAGGCTGGCAGAGATGTAAAATATTCCGTAACATTCAGAAATGCAGATTTAAAAGATGCCCTTAGTTTTATTGCCAAGGTTGCAAATATTAACATTATGGTGCCGGAGGATGTTGGTGGTGTTGTGTCCGCCTCGTTTGAAGAAACATATCTGAGGGATGCGATCAATTCCATCGTCAAGGCCAATAATCTGGATTACGCGGTGGAGCGAGGCATATGGCGGATTGGGAAGACTGAGCAGTTCACTACGTCCGGTGAAGATCTCAAGACCGAGACCTTCAGGCTGAAATATGCATCAGCTAAGGACTTGACAGATAAGGTTCAAGGCCTTCTCACGGATCGAGGATCAGTTCTGGCGGATGAGAGGACAAATTCACTGGTGGTGAAAGAGAGACCGGCAAATATTGATAGCGTTCGCAGATTTCTTGAAGATATTGACGTGAGGGATGCACAGGTCCTAATTGAAGCGAAGATTGTTGAGGCAACGAGAGATTTTTCAAGGAATTTGGGAGTTCAGTGGGGCGTGACATCCACAGGGACGAGGGTCAATCTTCAGGGTCTCAACGCCGTAGGGGCCGCCGATAGCGGAAGAAACCTTGTGCAGAACATGCAAATGCCCACTACAGCCTCTGTCTCTGCTCCTACGAGCGGTCTTGGAATGATCATAGGCTCTTTGGCCGGAGGGACCACGCTGGACATGCAGATTAGTGCGGCGGAGCAGTCCGGTGATATAAATATTGTTTCAGAGCCCACCATCGTCACTTCAAACGGCGTTGCGGCCAATATTCGAAGCGGAGAGACTATCTATGTCAAGACCACCGGAGATATTGCAATTGGCGCAACAGGTGGGACAAGCACAAGCGGCGGATCTTCCGGGCTGGAATCGGTAGAGACCGGAATTGAATTGAGGGTAACTCCACAGATATCAGTCGATAATTATATAAAATTGAAGATAGATATTGAAACGTCACAGCTCGATTTTACGCGCACAGTCGAAGGGATCCCCGTTTTGGTTGACAGTAATGCGAGCACGTCTGTTGTGATCAGAGATGGTGAGACGACGGTTATTGGGGGTCTTGCCAAACTTACCGGATCTAAGACAAAGAAGAACGTCCCGGGCTTTTCAAAGATTCCCCTGTTTGGGAATCTCTTTAAGTCCCGCGCCAGATATAAACAGCACAAAGAATTGATGGTCTTTATTAAACCCACCATAGTCAGAAATACATATGATATCCCCCAGAATGCCCAGTACGAGCGGGTTGAGGAGATAAGACAGAGCCTGATGATCCCCCCGGAAGGGACGGTCCCCGTGACTAATAAAAGGGTGAGCCCCGAGGCCGCCTCCAGAAACAAATATCTGAAATACAGAGAATAATTCCCAATTTATTTATATTTTTCTTGAAAAGCAAGCCGCTAGGTGTATATTTCCTGCCGCAAGAGCGGGTCGCTAATCCGGTATTCAGAAATGAGGGGTTAGATAACAACAATGGATGTTAAAGATATAGTAGTTGGGATGGTTGGTTCGGGTGGAGATGGTGTTGCGGCGGCTGGCGATATTCTCACAACTTCGTGTGCTTCTGAAGGCCTTCACTGCATGATGGTCAAAAGCTTTGGCCCCCAGATCAGGGGAGGCGAGAGTTCCGTTCGTGTAAAGATATCAACCGAGCCCGTTGCAACACAGGGAGACATTCTCGATGTCCTCGTTGTCTTGAGTTGGGCCGATTACAAGAAATTTCCAGGAGAGCTGAGCGTCGGCAATGAAACAGTTGTGATTACCGACGAAAAGGATTGTCCTGATCCTCTTCCGCTTGAAAATGGAGCCAAACCGAAAGAGGTCTTTAAAATTCCGTTTGAGAGTCTTGTCAAAGAATCTGGGAATTCAAGATCAAAGAATATTATAACTCTAGGAGTTCTTGCGGAATTGTTTAACCTGCCCAAGACCGGTCTGAAAAAAGCGGTTGAGAAGAGATTTAAGGGGAAAAAGGTTGAAATCCTCCAGTCGAGCTTCAAGGCAATAGATCTCGGGATCGGATACGCACAAAAAAATAACTTCAAATCGTATTTGCAGATGAACTATAAGCCCGGCGATGTTAATTATGTTGCCAACGGAAACGATGCGTTGTCCTACGGGGCTCTCGTTGCGGGTTGTAAATTCTTTTCAAGTTATCCCATCACTCCGGCAAGCGAAATCATGGAGTGGCTCTCCCGTGAATTGCCAAAATTCGGCGGGACGATGGTTCAGGCAGAAGATGAGATTGCAGCGATATGCACGGTGATTGGTGCAAGTTTTGGCGGCGTAAAGTCCATGACCGCAACGAGTGGGCCGGGGTTGTCGTTGAAGATGGAAGGTATCGGTCTTGCCTGCATGGCGGAGATCCCAGTCGTGATTGTTGATGTTCAGCGCGGAGGGCCGTCAACCGGTCTGCCCACAAAGACTGAACAGTCGGACCTTTGGCAGGCTGTCGGCGGTTCACATGGAGATGTGCCGCACGTCGTGCTTGCTCCGTCAGACGTTGAAGACTGTTTTGAAATTGCCATCAGGGCATTTAATATTGCTGAAAAATATCAATTACCGGTGATTATTCTCTCTGACCAGTTCGTGGGGCAGAGAAAAGAGACGATAAAAAAATTCAATGTGGAGAATAGAAAATTAATTTCAAGGCTGGTACCGAAAGATCCAAAGTCCAACGAATACAAGAGATTTGAACTCACAGAGAACGGCGTTTCGCCTATGGCGATACCGGGCATGAAGGGTGGGGAATATAATTGCCCCGGCATTGAGCATAATGAATACGGCGCTCCAACAGCTTCCTATTTCTCCCATGAAATTATGTGTAAAAAGAGGGAGAAGAAGTTGGAAGGGGTCCTGAAGGATTATGATTTCATAAGAAGATACGGCGAGAAGAAGGCAGATCTAGGGATAATCGCGTGGGGATCCACGAAGGGCGCTGTCAAAGAGACTGTGGAGAGAGCGGCGGGCAAGGGACTCAAAGTTGCCGCACTTGTACCTCAGTTGATCTATCCTCTACAGGCGGATGAAATTAATAAATTTGTGAGCGAATGTAAGAAGATTCTGGTGGTTGAGATGAGTTACTCCGGACAGTTCATGCGATATCTAAAGAGCTCGTGCGACATCCCGAAAGATGCCCTGCATCTAAAGATGTGCGGTGGAAAATACATCGAAACCATAGAGATCTTAAGTAAAGTTGAAGAGGTGTTGAAATGACGGAAGCCGTAAGGGACATGGCAAAGTTCAAGAAGTATATATCGCCCTTGAAGCCGATATGGTGTCCGGGCTGTGGTGATTATGCCGTGCTCAACTCTCTTGCCAAGGCGATGGCCGATCTGGATTTGCCGATAGAGAGCACCGCTGTAATTTCCGGGATTGGATGTTCGTCAAGAATCTCCGGTTATCTTGAGTCCTATGGTTTCAACTCGATCCACGGTCGTGCAATTCCGATCGCAACAGGTCTCAAGGTTGCGCGTCCGGATCTGAATGTAATTGTTGTCGGTGGCGATGGTGACATGTTTGCAATTGGCGGCGGACATATGGCGCATGTCTGCAGAAGAAATGTGGATATGACGCTCCTGGTGATGGATAATAGTATCTATGGCCTGACAAAGGGCCAGGCCTCACCCACAACGCCGACCGGGACAAAAACTTCAACATCGGCATATGGCAGTATTTCAACGCCGATCAAGCCTCTCAAGGTGATGCTGGGATATAACTGTAGCTACATGGCTCAGACAAGTGCTGTTAACCCGGCGCATATGACAAAGACGATAGTTGAAGCCGTCAGGCATAAGGGATTTTCATATGTCAACATACTCTCCCCATGTGTTACATACAGGGGAAACGAGCAATACCAGCTTATCAAGGATAAAGTCTCCTACTTAGAGGAGCTCAAAGATTATGATCCATTCAACGCCGTTGCCGCATGGAATTTATTGGACAATGATGACAAATATCCGATGGGTGTGATTTATAATAAACCGAGGCCGACCTATGCAAGCGGGGTCGAGACGCTCCGGGAATTTGCCAAAGGCGGGGTAGACGTGGGTATTGGAAATGCCCTGAACCTTTTCAGACCATAATATATGCTACAAGTTTGGGAACCAAATACACTACCACTTCCGGGTGTGATTATCTCCGAGGCTCCGAAGGCGGAGACGAAGGAAATTGCGAAAACTCACAAGGTTCGCGAGTTTGCGATTCCACAGAGCATCCTTGATATCAACGACAACTTTCCAAAGGGGCAGGTGATTAAGTATTTTCCATGTCAGGGGAACGGGTTGATCAAAGACAGAAACGGTCATGAGATCATCTTTGATATGTCTGAGTTTGATTTTGTTGGAGAGAAGGGGAAGACGAATCTTGAGATCGGTTCACATGTTGGTTACGACGTTTCAAGGACAGGTACCGGACTGCGTGTGAAAAAGCTCAAAATTTATTAATCTAGTCTAACAATTTTTTGACTATTTTTCCAGCGGAAATTGGGCTACTTTATTGCGGACTCAAATCTCTTTAAAACCTGCTCTTTGCCGAGTATAGCCATCACTTCATATATGCCGGGGCTCGCAGTGGTGCCGGTGAGTGCGACGCGGCAGGGTTGGGCAAGCTTGAGCATCTTAAGACCTGTCTCATCGAGAAGTTTTTTAAACATCTCCTCAAGGCTCTTCTCATCAAATTTTGAAAGAGCGGAAATTCCGTCCCTGATGAGCGATAAAGTTTTCTTCCCTTCATCGTTCAGCCACTTCTCTTTTGCTTTTTCATCAAACTCGATTTGATCTTTAAAATAGAAAGCTGATGCCCGCGCCAGTTCACCAAAAGTCTTTCCTCGGTCGCGCTCAGATTTTACCGCCGCAATACCAGTTTTCTTATCCTTTGTCTTGAGGCCCATCTTTTCGAGATGCGGAAGGGTGGCTTCAAAAATCTCTTCATCGGACATTTTCTGCATGTGTTGCGAATTGACCCAATTCAGTTTTTCCGGATCAAAAACCGCCGCGGCCTTTCCGACATTGCTCAGATTAAAATGCTTAATCAGTTCTTTGATAGTGAAAATTTCCTGATCTCCGTGTGCCCAACCGAGACGAGCGAGATAATTGATAAGACCTTCAGGCAGATAGCCCTGATCCCTGTATTCAATCACGGATGTTGCGGCATGTCTCTTTGAGAGACGCTTTTTATCGGCGCCTAAAATCATCGGAAGATGTGCAAACTGTGGAAGTGGGTAGTTGAAAGCCGCATACATCAACGCCTGGCGGGGAGTGTTGTTGAGATGATCATCGCCTCTGATCACGTGCGTAATCTTCATCTCAACATCGTCAACAACGACGGTAAAATTATATGTAGGGGTTCCATTGCTTCTCAAAATAATGAGGTCGTCGAGTTCCTTGTTTTCAAAAGAGACGTCGCCCTTAATGATATCTTTGACAATAGTTGTTCCTTCTTGAGGCGCTTTGAATCGGATTGTAAAAGGGAGGTCGGCAGGTCGGCAGGTCTCCATGTTGTCATGTCTGCACTTACCGTCATATTTTGGTTTACGTCCTTCCTTCATTGCCAGTTGGCGTTTCTCTTCTAACTCCTCAGCGGTGCAGTAACATTTATATGCGAGATTCCTTTTGAGCAGATCATCGACATGTTGTTTGTAGACATCCATTCTCTGCGTCTGAAAAAACGGGCCTTCATCTGCTTCCATCCCGAGCCACTTCATTGCGTGGATAATTGAATCGGTATATTCCTGCGTCGATCTTTCGGTGTCGGTATCTTCAACTCTCAAAATGAATGTTCCGCCCAACTGTTTGGCCAGAAGCCAGTTATAGAGGGCAGTGCGGGCTCCTCCGATGTGGAGATGGCCGGTTGGACTTGGGGCAAAACGAACTCTGCATTTCATAGTCGAGAGGAGTTACAGGATTTTAAGTCATAGATCAAGAATTAAGATCCGCGAAGTCTAAGTATTGACCTACCCTGGTGAGCGGGGAGAACGCCATGCCA
>CAZTCA010000050.1:0-10963 GCA_964612405.1 uncultured Pseudomonadota bacterium | reverse complement strand
ACACCAGTCAGACCATAACTCCGGAGTCGCTAAACAGGTTGAGTCCGCATGAGAGGACTTCTCTACTTGCAAGGCTTCAGTCTGAAGAGGATATATATTTTGATGAGATCGCTAACCAGTTCTATCAGATACGCATCAAGGATCCGAATGCGGCATATGCCTTCAGTTCACACGGTGGATACAAAGGAGCGAGGGTTAGTACTGATGAAAAAAAGGTGATGCGCATCGGTTTTGGCAAAAAGGACAGCGGAGAGGCCTGGTTAAGCTTCCCGCGGGAACGTGTATTATTGGATTCAGCCGAGGTCGGCGGAAAGAAGATTACACTGTTTACAGGAAGCGTGAGCAAGCCCAGGATTTCATTTGCAGGTTCGCTATACAACATGGCTACAATTCCAACAACCGCCTATCTCCTCAACAAACATATCTTCTCAAAGGTGATGGATGGCGATCCTGAATATCAGGGGATGACGCGTTGGACTCACTATGCCCTCTGCGAGGGGATTGTTCATCCATATATAATGTGGCCGTTAGGATTTGATGGTGCCCTTCCTCAGTTAGTTGGCAGGGGTATATTGACACCGTTCATTGCGCTCGAAGCAAAACTCTTCCCATCATATCTCGATTCAATGCCAGGATTTAAGTTATACAATCGAAGATTGTTTGATGTGCAAGATGATCAGACCGGCAGTGTATTTGCCGACAATGCTGTTCGCGCCGCGAAGGCCGTCTCTTCAACTGTTCGAATGCAGGAGTGGGGCGATGGACTGCCGATAGATTCACCGTTGGATGTAGTTGCCAGCGGAATCAGCTCCCTACAGGTCGATCCTATTCTTGGAATGTGGGGTATGGCAGAAGGCAGTAAGACATATATAGAGCCGCGCGGGACCGAGGCCTTCCTACAGCAGGAGAATTGTGTTGAAGACGTGATGTTCCATGGAAAGTCTCTGCAAGGATCCGAAGCATGCGGAGAGATGCATCCGAGACTGCAACGTAACTTCGGTAAAGAAATTAAGCAATGGGGAGATGTTGCCAAGAAACGCGGAGAGAATTTAGAAAAATTATATGTGACACGAGCCAAAAATCTCGCAGATAATTTTTCGCAGTGGATGGAGGCAGAGAGAGAGGCAATCTCAGGATCCAAGAAATTCAAACGCCTCAATGCTCTTCGCAGAAGAACCCTAGTCGTTATGGCAGGTCAAATCATGCAGAAGCTTCGCGATGCGAAGCGACCGGACGGGACTTATAAAGATAGAGAGGCGATAGAGCCCTATATAGCACTCAGTGAGAAATATCCTTTCCTGTTCAGTGATCACGTGATTCCGCCGCTCAATGCGAAGGACAAGTGGACAGATTTTATACACGAAGTTAATACCGGAAAGGCAGAGGCCCCGCGGTTCCCTTACTATCTAGATCCGGTGAACGTAAATAGTGATAAGTCCGAATAGACCCTCCAGTAATAAGCTTGACGTCTCCTTTTAGCCTATGTTAGCCATTGACTGAAACTGAAACTGAAAAGCTATTCAAATAGGGGGTAGATATGTTTATTGAAGATATCTGGAGCGCCTTAAAAGCAACGCCGCCTGCCGCAGAAAAAATTCAAGATCAGGATAAAATAGACAAGATGTATAAATATTGGCGGTGGCGCGTCATGTATTCATTGTTTATCGGCTATGCCCTGTTCTATTTTTGCAGGAAAAACATTTCAATTGCCCTTCCTGCAATTGCCTCAGATCTTGGTTACAGTAATTTACAATTAGGATTATTAGGGACGCTCCTTTATGTCACATACGGCATTGGAAAATTCACCAACGGCATTTTGGGCGACAGGGCGAATCCCAGATATTTCATGCCTTTGGGTTTGATACTCTCAGCCTTCATGAACATCTTCTTTGGCTTAAGTTCTGCATTTTGGTTTCTGGCAATTTTTTGGGGACTAAACGGTTGGTTTCAATCGATGGGCTTCCCGCCTTGTGCGAGACTCCTTGCAAACTGGTATTCGGTGTCCGAGAGAGGGGTTAAATGGAGTCTGTGGCATGTGTCTCATCAAATTGGCGGAATGATAATAGCTGTTCTATCCGGATATTTAATTCAACACTACGGTTGGAGGACAAGTTTCTTTGTGCCGGCAGGTCTCTGCCTTGTTATGGGACTCTTTCTTCTAAACCGCCTCAGGGATACGCCCCCTTCGATGGGCTTGCCATCCATCGCTGAATACCGGGATGACATTGAACTTAATAAAGACGGGACGGAAGTGACCGAAGAACCGGAGACGATAAAATATGTCCTCTTTCATCGGGTTCTTAATAATAAATATATCTGGCTCATCAGTTTTATGAATCTTTTTGTTTATATTGTCAGATTTGGCACATTCGATTGGGCCACAAAATTTCTTGTTGAGGTGAAGGGGAGTCAGATTGTAAAGGCGGGGATCGTGGTCAGCATGATCGAGTTGGCGGGGATCGCAGGGCCGATACTTGCCGGATTTGTGACAGACAAATTTACAAAAGGTCGTCGCGGTCCGATGTGTGCAATCTCCTTTCTGATGACATTGATCGGTCTGGCACTCTTCTATTTTGTGCCCGCAGGCCATCCATACATTGACGGAATAGCTCTTGCCATAATCGGCTTCTGGATTTACGGGCCTCAGTTTCTGGTCGGTGTATTTGTGACCGACTTTGCATCAAGAAAAGCGGCGGCAACCGCCATTGGTCTCACCGGAGTCTTTGGATATGCCGGTGCGGCACTCTCCGGAGCAGGAACGGGATGGATGATAGACAACTTCGGATGGGCAGGTGGTTTTATCTTGTGGGGCGGTTCAGCACTCATCGGAGCGGTAATTGCCGCGGCGATGTGGAACACCTGCCCGATGACACATAAGAGCAAAAATACTGCCTGTTGATTTTGGTATCTCTATTGATGATCCTGAGGCTTCAGATATTGTGGCGTGACTTTATATCCCTGACTTCTTCCTTCAATTCCACTAAAGAAATTTCCAATTCCGGGGATAGTTTTCAGCGATTCTGCTGTTGAACCAAAGAACGTATATTCCCCAAATTTTGTTGCGAGCGTTTTTACATCACTCGGGGTTAAAGGCTTCACAGGACCCAAAATATTAGATATCCATCTTTCGTGCTTTTCAAATGTCTCTTTAAAGGCGCTTGGATTCTTTTGGTGGCACACGTAGGCAACCGCGGACAATACTTCCGCATGTTCAATTATTTTCTGAGCATTGTCTGTCTTTACGCTGGCAGAAATCTGGACCCTTGCATCGCTTATTAAATCAGACAATAGCATGTCAAAAGTCTCCATCTTATCCGGGCTGAGCTTTCCATCCATCAGTTTCTGCGTGAGGACCTTATATCCATCTCCAAATGTATCAACGTCCGGCTCTCCTTTTTCCGGCCGCGTTGCAAGATTCAGCGGATAGTGGTTTCGATTCCATGTATCAACTCCGTTAGCCGAAAATGCACTTGTTCCGCTGAAGAAATTTGAAAATGCTTCTTTATCACCGACAAGTGTTTCGTCAATATGCGGCCACCAGAGTCCGGATTTTGCATAAATTCTTGTCCAGTTTGTCCAATATGGATCGATCGTAAATCTTGGTATAAGATCCGATGCAATAGCGGCTCCGCTATGCCAGCCAAAATTGACTTTCAGCGCAGTTCTCAGCGGCAGAACCGATATTGAACGAAGGGCGGTCCATGTTGCATAACCCATTCCGTCGCCAAAGATAATATATTCACCTCTAATATAGTCGTATGATGTTCCAATGACTGTGTCGTGTAGAATTGCAAACGCTGCCAATCCGCGTTTATTAAATGTCGGATTGACTATGAAATCCAGATGACTTTGCCCGTTTTTGAATATTGATGCGAACTGTGCGCCGACAGTACTATCCTTCAATACCAATCTTGCAATCAGACTTTGCTCGTGCTGACTCAGTTCGTGGATTACGTTTCTGCCGGAGATGATTCTTCCTGCCCTATCAATTCTGACTGTACACCTTGTTCCGTCGGTGAATTTCAAGAGCTTTTTGTAGAGCTCCAATTGAGTTCTAGACAGATTTTGCACAGACATTTTTACAGACGCGAACCCATTAGCCTCAAGTGCCAAAGCCTTGACATATCTCATCCCATCTTTGCGTGCCAGCCAGTAACGGAGCATATTTCCTCTTACCTGGCCGACCCCCCAGCCGCTGATATATTTTGCACCTATCCTAAACCAGTCTGCCTCCCAGAAGTCTACGCCTCCGGAAGATAGCATCGTGTACATGTCAAGGCCTCTATCAATCAAGAAATAGACACGTTGTCCGCCCGGCTTTATGCCAAAAACCCTAATTGCCGCTCTGTTGCCGAATAATAGTGCCATTGAAAGACCACCGACGACACTTAGTCGGGGGGTTTTATCAATACCGTTTTCTTCAAGATATGATTCGTCAGTCAAAAATTGTTGTACTGTAAAATCACTGATCAATAACGGTGCGCTGACGCGCTCCATGTTGCCGATAAGTGCATTGAATGGGAATGCAAGTTTCTGTTTGAGACTGCCAAATACAAGTTCCCCCCCTTCCTCTACAAGCAAGCTACTGTCTATGAAGAGTTTTGTTCTGAAAAATCCTGCACTGTTATAAATTTCCGGATTGATCCCCGGGTTTCGTCTACTCCCCACCATCAATCTGGCAAATCGCCGTCTAAATTCAGGACTCTCGATCAATCTCTTTCCTGTTCCTACCGCCAACAGGACGGCGCCCGCTATTCCAGCCGCTGTATCAACATGATAGTCGACTCCCCAATCAACATGAACGGTCGGCAGTAAATCTCCTGTCTTTGTTTCAAAATTAATATCATCGATACCAAAGTAATCTAACCCGACAAGACTTCCGCCGACAATCATCACTTTGGTTCCGTTTGGCAGTTCAATCGCTTTTCGTAGCAGACTCCTTTTTACCGTCTCTGCGGCGGATTCTGTTATTCTAACTCCCTCGGTGGCCGCAACGTCTACAGCAGATGCGCCGATCCCAAAACCTAAAGTCTTGGCCCCAATTCTGACTAAGCCCGAGCCCGCCTTTCCGTAAAATCCTCCGAAAACAAAATTTAAACCAACTCCAATCATTGCATATCTTCGATAACTGTCTGCCTCTTCACGCAATACCGATGATACCCCCGCACGCATTGCATGTTCTATCTCATCTTTGTGTTCGGCAACGTGTTGATGAAGATTGTACATCTCCATTCCGCCGGCCGCAAGAGAACCGCCGATAAAACCACCTGCCTTGCATCCAACTGCGGCGCCGGGTCCGTTTCCGACTGCAAAACCAATAATTCCTCCGACGGCACATCCTACCGCGCCACCTCCGACGCCTGCGCCAACACCCCACAGGATATCACCAACGCTATGGTTTGACATAAACAAGGCCTCTTCACGCGATATTACATCAAGCGCTTGTTCCGTGCTGGAGAAATCGACTCCGGAAATAACGCAATTATCTTCAAAATGATCCGGATAGAGTTTTGATAATGACTCAAATCTTTTCCGGAAGGTATTTGTGTTGTTGTATTCTTCCATAAGACGGGGAATAGCATGGTCGAGGGCCGCAGGATATCTGTGTATGGCCATGAGGGTATCAAACTCCAGTCTCATTGCGAGAGATGCCTTCATTTCAAAGAAAGGATTTCCCGTCTCTTTTTTTGCGTACGGCGAAAGGACATTGACAACTGCAGCAAATCTGTTTTTAAGTATATTCAATCTCTTGTCGGGGTCTCCGCTTTCAATCATCAGTTTTTCAAGATCCCCGTTCTTGACGGTGGCATTCAACAACATTTCACCAAAACAGCTTGCGAATAGCATGGCCTCTCTGGCGGGCAACTTGCCATCTGTTTCGCCTATTCTCGATTTTAATATTGAGTCGAATTTCTTTTCATGATTCCAACGTTTGTGGCGACCTTCATTTTTGGTGAGTCTGTGAAGTAATTTCCAGGCTTGAATATTGGCAAGGGCCAGCATGTCAATATTGCCGGGGCCAATAGCGGGTTCTATATTGCCGGAGTTCCACGAATATCCGGCATTCTTCCACGCCTCTTGTGAGAATTTGATTGTGTCATCTTTGATATTGTATTGATTTTTGAATGCTTCGGCGACATCTTTACCGTAGAGACTTGAGACCAGATAGTAATAGGCCTTTGGATTTTCTAAAATCAGCTTCTTCTCTGCCTCATCCAGCGATTCAAGAGCGCCACTTTCAACTGCCGCACGGAATGTTTCAAGAAAGCCCCCGATATCTTTTTTATTCTTTTCGAATTCTATCTTTGTATATTCATTCTCTGCCGCGATTGCTCTTGCCATGGCTTGAAGCGCAGGAATTCTGGTGTTAAAAATATTTTCCAGGTCGCTTTTGTGTGTTTTGAGCGCCTCATCATCAAGAAGATCCATTCTCATGAGTGTATAGTGAATTTGCTGGGCCACGTCAGAGGCCTGATCGATTGCTGCAAGATAGAAACGATCGGCTGTATTGGATTCACCGAGAGCAATAAACGAATTTGCTATTACGGCATAAGTGTCGGATGTGAATGCCGTGTAAGGATCTTTTGCTTCTTCGGGTGTATTGCCAGCAGAAAATAACACGCCAAAGATATCTTCGACGACAGCGTTTAGCGCCTGTTGTTTTCTAGTGAGGGCGGTTTGCAGTTTTGCATAAGCTTCTGAAACTGCATTTTTTGCGTCCCTTGTAAGCGAATCTCCGTTAATTGAACCCGACTTAATATTACAACTCATTGAATATGAATTTTTTTTCGCGAGTTCATCTGTCGCCACTTCATAGTTCCGTTTTGCTATTTTGACCGCTTCTGTAAGAGCGGGCAAATTTCTTCTGCGATATGCAATGTCAACGAGGTTGCCTAGGCTGCCGGTTGCCGCAGGATCATTATTCTGGATTGCAGTTTTAAGTTGAGAAGAGGTTGTGCTCCAGTCTTTGTCCAACCCTTTTTGATTAACGTCATTTTCAGAGTTTTCGGTGACACTTATTGGATTTGCCAAGCAGTACTTAACAACATTCGGGCTGATATTAATTTCCACAATGCCGTCTTTGGGCGATTCAAATGTGTCTACAGGGCCACATGTGGTCTGTGTGTCAGGAGAAAAATGCGATTCTTCGGATGAACAAGGCCCAAAAACCGTGCCTTCGTCGTCTTGATGTAGCCCGGAAGTGGCTACGGGATTTTGATTAGATATGGCAGTCCTGCTATCTACCACCCAGCCTCCGCTATTGTTTAGATCAACCCACCCATGATATCGGCCATTTTAGTAAAACGTTGCCCCATTTTTTCAAAAAATAATTAATAATATTGAGCTATTATATATTATGTTGATGTCCACAATTTGCCATGTTTAACCCTTTCTTATCATTGGCAAATTTTTGCGGATCGTATAAGAGATCTAGCCGAAATCAATGAAAAAATAAAAATGCAGTTGACAAGGCTCTCTCCATTTCTAACCGGTCTAATCGACATTTAGTTAATAATTACAATGAGATAACTAGATATTGCCTTAGACATTAATACCTGATAAGCTCCTGAAATATGCTCGGCCTTGGAACCATTGTAAACGTTGTTGCAATTATTGTCGGATCATTGATCGGCATATTCATCGGTCACAAAATTCCGGAAAGAATCCACTCTTTGTTGTTTAAAGCCTTAGGCCTTATTACAATCGGTATCGGTATAAAGATGTTTCTGCAGATGGAACAGGTCCTGATAGTCCTCTTCAGTATAATCCTCGGTGGAATTCTTGGTGGCGCAATTGATATTGAAAAAAGGTTGGAGCGGTTTGGGGAAAGTCTGAAGCGCTTCACCAAAAGTAGTGACGCAACGTTCATGGAGGGGTTTATTGTTGCAAGCCTCATCTATTGCATAGGGCCGATGGCTGTTCTTGGGGCGATATCCGACGGCCTCTCCTCCGGTTATGAAATTCTATTCACAAAAGCGATTCTCGACGGTACTGCATCAATCGGTTTTGCGGCAAGCCTTGGGATTGGCGTCATGTTTTCATTTATCCCGGTCTTGATTTGGCAGGGCCTTATTACAGTGCTAGCGCTCTTTGCCGGAAATTTTTTTACTGGATCAATGATCAGCGAGCTCACAGCAACCGGCGGACTGCTGTTAATCGGCATTGGCTTGAACATCAGCGGGGCAACCGGCGAGAACAGAAGAATCCCCGTCGGCAACCTTCTCCCCGCCATCCTCTTTGCAATTCTCTTCGCGTGGGCAGGGCAGACCCTATTTTTGCATGGACAATAACGAACTATTCTGATTTTTTGTGCGCCATGCCGATATTGGGAGGGATAGCAGCATTGACGGCGGCCGTTTCCTGGGCCGCATGTGCGCTCTTTTTCACTGGAGCAAGCAAGAGGATAGGTTCGTTTTACATGAGCCACTACAGAATGCTCTTTGGTGCGGCTCAGTTGATGTTCCTGCAGTTTATAGTGAATGGTGCGCTCTTCCCGGGAGAAATATCCACAACAAATTGGATGTTATTAATTTTGAGCGGACTCAGCGGATATTTTTTGACCGATCTTCTGCTTTTTCAGTGCTACCTCGATGCAAGTCCAAGGATTGGGATACTGATTTTTAATTTCTATCCGTTTGCAAGTGCAGTTCTCGCTTGGTTTATTTTGGGAGAAGTCTTGTCTCTCATTGCATGGCTTGGAATGGCGGTTACGATCACCGGTATAATCTGGGTGGTGTTGGAAAAGAGTGAAGCGCGGATAAATACGCACAAAAAATATTTTAAAAGAGGTGTGATACTTGCCGTGGGTGCTTCAATACTTCAGGCAATCAGTTTTACTTTGGCGAAACCGGCGATGATAGGCGACGGAGCAGTTGATCCACTGACCGTTACGTTCATTCGTGCAATTTTTGGCGGATCCGCATTTTGGATGGTGAGTATCTTCTCCGGACGTTTCAAGAAGGCTGTTAAAAAAGCATCCGACAAGAGATCTATGTGGTTAATTCTTGCCGGCGCCACGGTCGGAGCCTCTTTTGGTGTATGGTTTTCAATGATTGCGATCAAACTGGCACCGATTGGAATTGCCTCAACGATCATGGCGCTGATGCCGGTGATAATCCTTCCAATGACCGCCATTGTTCATAAAGAGAAGATAACCTACCGCACAATCTTCGGCGCAATCGTTGCCTGCCTTGGTGTTGCAATTTTGTTTAATGCCTAGTAAAAGTTGCGTATGAATTGTTAGCAGGCCTGGTCGAACTCTTTGCGATAGGCAAGGTCTATGGCACGGATATATTTATCGACTGCGTTATTGGCTGGATTGATTTTTACCGATTCTCCCATCTCCATATCGGGTTCAAATCCCTCAATCTCCATAACCAGAAATTTTCCATGAGACATTATTCCATCAATTCGCACGTAGAGGGGCGGGTTGATGTCTCTGCCTTGTAAAAGTTTCGAGAGCTTTTTACTTATTTCACC
Organism: uncultured Pseudomonadota bacterium; assembly: GCA_964612405.1. Lineage (GTDB taxonomy): Bacteria > UBA10199 > UBA10199 > 1-14-0-20-49-13 > CAZTCA01. Next base: position 1,483 of record CAZTCA010000050.1, on the reverse strand, counting down.
GGATTGAATTCTTGCGCTTTGTATCTCCTCTTGCAACGGCGCTATAATATCGGACCTGAAGTTAACAAGGGCGTCGCGATCAACAATTTCATCATTTCTGAAATGAAAATTCTTTCCGTTATATTCAGGCTGAACACGCTCCTCTCCGCTCTTGGGGACCTTTAAGAAACCGTGGCTCAGATCTTCGTTGAAGAACACAAATGCATATTCTCCAACACGCATAATCTCCTGCAAAAATGGTTGTACTACTGCGCCGCTGTTTTTTGATTTCAGGTCGTTAAAATGCGTTTCATGTTCATCAATTGTTCCGGACCTTACGTGTTTATATCCAAGAGCTCCCGCATCGATTACCCCTTTTATAATTACATCACTGGTCCCCCATTGTTTTTTTACCCGCGTGACAACATCCTGCAATGAATCCTTTGAGCTAGGGTCAATTATGAGGGTAGGGGGCGTGTCGATGCCTCTGTTCTGTAAATCCAAGAGATAGCTCTTTTTAAAGTTCCAGCGTATGAATTTAAGGCTGTTGTGAACTACAATTTTGGTTTTCTGCAAAGAATTGAGCCATGCCTCAAAATCCTTCGGGTGGTTTGAATATCCCCACACAGGGCCGAATACAGCAAACGACTTCTTTGACCAGTCGACATTTTTATCCTGCCAATTTACAACCTCGACATCATGTCCGATTTCTCTCAATTTTGGAACGGCCAGCGATAACCACGGGAAACGCACACCCATAAAATAATCCATCGTCTCCGGATTGGTTCCGTCGCCCATTGTTTCATTGCTTGCGATGAAGGTGATTATAGGATTGCCGGAAGTTCTCATGCAGGCTCTTCTAGCACAGTGGGTGCGGCACTTTCAACATTTTCTGCATTGTCGAATCCGCCCTTTGGGCAGGAGGGTTCTTCAACCTTTTGGCGCTCCTCGGCAAATAATTTTCGAATCTTAAAGATTTTCAAGCAAAGTACCTTTTTATGGTTTTGTTACTTCGTAGAGTCTGGCTATGTCGGTTGCATCTAGCTCTTCAGAGTAGAGACGCACTTCATCCAACTTGCCATCAAAATACCTCTCAAAAGTACTGAATTCGTTGTGTGCACCAACAATCAATGGGCTATTTACAGTGCTCATATTGTCTGAATACGAGGTGCTATGCGTGCCACCGCCAAAATTATCTGGATTATTTAAGCTGTAGACATTTAAGCCGTCCTGATAGAGTTTTATATACCCCGCGCTATACGTCAGCACGTAATGTGTCCAGTCGGTAGTGACATCTTGATTCAGAGGAACTTCGGAATCGATGTCGATGTCCCACAAATTCCACAGCCATATACCCAGCGTATCAGGTGAAGTTGCATTGCGTTGCATGAGACCAAAAGTACATCCGGTGTCTCCCAGTCCGGCGGGGCAATCGTCTCCAATTGAAAAGAAATCCGCATCCGTCTCAGGCCGGAGCTGGCTGAGGTCGGCACCGGCAATAATA
>CAZTCA010000049.1:0-11073 GCA_964612405.1 uncultured Pseudomonadota bacterium | reverse complement strand
GCAAAATTGAATGGATTGGGAAACGAAGGCATTTTGATTTCCGGAAGATCTCCCCATTCAATAGGCTTGTTGAGCCGCTCAATCATTGCCCCCCAAGATCTGGCAAAATAGTCATCACTCATTCTTTGATAAACACTACAGGGATAATAATCCCAATAATACGCATAGGAGACTCTTGGAAATAGAAAGAGATCGCCGGTATAAAATTTACTTCTCCTATAACGCCAAGCCGCATCGGCAATCGGCTTCAGATTGAAGCAACTCTCAGACGGATATGAAGGAATCCTCGGATATCCGAATGTTGGCAAATAATAATGTGGAAATCTTAACCCGTAAAAACAAAGACCAAACATGACTTAACCCTCCCTCATCCCCTGTTTATTACTTAGAGCCTGTCGGGAAATTCGACTTGTCATCGCGAGGAGGCCGAAGGTCGACGTGGCGATCCAGTGAAATCAATTAGTTACACTAGATTGTTTCGTCGCTTTGCTCCTCGCAATGACAGAAAGTGTCATTTCCCGACAGGCTCTACTTAACTAATCTGATAACTTCATCAACATTTATTACATTTGCGGGCATTTTGCCTAAATCTCTATTATATCTATCTAACGCATACGCACTGCAATTGTTATAGAAAACGCGTACTTTCGCCTTTTCTGCCGCCGCCAAATTACTTGTCAATTCCTCTATATCTCTTTCGGTCTTACTTTTATCCTGACCGGTTAGGGCTGGCAGGGCCTGCTCAAGCCTCTCCTTCCGATTTCTGGCTTCCTCTAGTTTTACGGTATCTGTCGTCAGTTGAGATGTAAAGCTCTTTAAAAATGCATCCGCGGCCTCTTGCGTGTCGGCAAGTGCGGCGGCCTTTTCGGCTTCTTCTCGTTCATACCCGAGTTTCTCCATCCTGTTGACCAATTTTGCCCGCTCAGTCTCACCTATCGGCTCTTCACCTTTTCTCGGAAGACTCATAGCAATGGAATATGCCTCGCCACCTAAATCATCGAGCACATCCAGATTTGATTTTAACCAGCTCGCAACACTCGACCAATCGCCTGAACCATCGGATTTAATTGCGCCGGGGACAACCTCTCTCAATATCGGCAGATAAGCACCGTTGCCCAATGGATCAAAGAGAGCTCTTGCCCTGTCAGCTTCGTTTGTAGCCGACGCCCATCTCTTCGCAAGCGCGTCTCTCTTTCTAGGGTCACTCAACTCGTCGGCAACAATCCTTTCTGTGATCAAGCGAAGTTTCTGATCGTCCCCGCTTGCCGCGCTTAATCTATCTTTATCTTTATATCCTTCATCGCCCAAGGCACTTTTCAATACCTTTGACTGAGAAGGCAGACCTTTCTTTCCGTCACCTTTGTCCATCAACTGACGCAGATACCCTTTTGATCTCTCTCCGGGATCCGCAGAAGCAATATCAGGGGATAATTCTTTTTTACCATTACGCTTTGGCCCTTTGTCGGGATGCATCCTTTTATATCTTTGCAGTTCTGCTTCCATAAAAGCTCCGACCCCACCGGGACGTCTGAAAAGCGACGGCCACATCCCCATACCTTCTCTCCCAATCGAGGAAGCGGCAGAATATACATCACCCATAACTGAGTGCGGGCCCCGGCTGAAGATATTTTCTCCATAACCTGAGTAGACTCCCGCTCCAAAAGATAAGTGGTCTATACCATATAATCTTGTCATATTATTTTTTTTATGCCGCCCAGCCGGCCTTCCCCGGCGCATTCTTTCCTCTTGTTCTCATTGCATCGATAAGCGCCCTTGCAAGCCCAAGATCCTCACCCACAACTCGCTCAATCAGCGCCTTGTTCTGTTCCCACTGTTTCATCTTCGTCTCAATCGGAATATCTGTCTTTAACAACTGTTCTATACATTCCCTATACTCAATGGCGGCCAGCTGAATTCCTGTCGCCTTTGTCTCTTCGCTAAAAAATTCAATTCCCAGTTTCGATTTGCCTTCAATCTTATCAGGATCAATTCTATCAGCTACAATCTCCAGTTCCTGAGCCTGATCTGAAGTGGTGGTCGTTGAAGAACCCATCCCACCCTGACCACTGACCACCTCTCCTAACTGTGCACCTGCCTGTGCAAACTGTCTGCCGTGGGTCTTTGTCTTTTCCTTGCCTTCATCCTTCTTATCGGCAACTTCCTCGCCAGGTTTCGTTGTTTTTTGGGGTCCCTTCATTGAGGCCGCGGCACCCGCCTGACCTGCCTGAGAACCGATATTTCCCTGTTGAACGGTGCTACCCTGCACGTTTACCTTCTGCACAAGGGCATCTTTGCCTGCATCCGAACCGCCCTTTGTATGGCCTGTCTTTGGTGCCGTCTCACCGCGCGGCGCTTCTCTGGCAATCTTCGCATTTGCTGCGGCATTCTTGGCCGTATTTACGCCCGCAAAGACTGCGGCATTAGCCTGATTTGGGGCCGCCTTTATGCCCTGTTGATTGGCGACTGCACTTTTTTGCGTGGCCGGTTGGCTTCTTGCTGTATCGGCGGCCAAACCCTTCTCAGCAGTCTTTGCCGCATTGTCGCCCTTGGAAAGATTTTCAAGCCCTTTGGCCTGACTTTTTACCTCCTGAAATTTGGTCTCACGCTCAGCGATTAACCCTTCTTTGCCGCGCGTTGTCTTCTTATCGCCTTCTCCGGTTTCGACCCTTTTTGCATCGGGCCTCAAAACAGGTTCACCCGTCTTTTCTGGCTCCTTCTGGGTTACGTTATATAAGGACTTTAGATTATTCCCGTCAGCAACCGTGGACTTTTTCCCGGCACCATTCTCTTGGCCACCGATCTTCTGCCCACTGGTCGGATCGACCTTATTCTTGGTCAGTTTCCAATCCATATCCCCTTTTTCGCCTGCGGGGGTGACATAATTACTCACTTTGTTAGCCATAAATTATCTCCAATCTAGTGTAACATGTTGATATTATACGGATATCCCTCAAGACCCGCATGAATATCATTATATACGGTATATACATAAGCAATACCCATGCCAGATGGAGAGTTGCAACCACTTGATTTATAAGGATTTTAAGTCGGGATACAACTATCAATACGACTAATCGGGGTCGACATGCCCCGACACAGCCTGTGCTGGCTCCTGCGTCAGGTAATCGCGTTCGCTCATCCGACGGCAGTGGCATCAGGTTCTTCCGCTCATATAAGTGAGGATAACCTATGCCACCGCCGTCTGGTATTGCAAATGAGACACCAGGGGTCAGACCCCTGTGGATCCGCGAAGCGATTACCTGCCGCAGTCACCATCACAGACTATGTCGGCTTATTCCCACTCGATTGTTGACGGAGGTTTGCTTGAGACATCATAGACAACACGGCTGATGCCCTTGACGCTGTTGATAATGCGGTTTGATGTGCGGCCTAAAAGTTCATAAGGAAGTTCTGACCAGTCGGCAGTCATTGCGTCTTTGCTTGAAACGGCACGGAGCGCGACAACATTTTCGTATGTTCTTGCATCGCCCATAACGCCGACACTCTTTATTGGAAGGAAGACACAAAAGGCCTGCCAGATTTTGTCATACCAACCCGCTTTTCTTATCTCTTCAATAAATATATCATCTGCCTCGCGCAGAAGATTCAGATTCTCTTTTGTTATTTCACCTATAACCCTGACCGCCAAGCCCGGCCCGGGGAAGGGGTGCCTGCCGACAACCTCATCTCCCATTCCTAATTCGCGACCCAGCGCACGAACCTCATCTTTGAATAGTTCACGCAGGGGCTCAATCAACTTCAATCCCATCTTCTCCGGCAGGCCGCCAACATTGTGGTGAGTCTTGATTGTGTGAGACGGGCCCTTGAAGGAGACGCTCTCAATCACGTCCGGATAGAGGGTCCCTTGAGCTAAATACGTCGCGCGCTGTGCGCCATGCGCCATGCGCTTAGCTTCCTCTTCAAAGACTGCGACAAATTCGTTCCCTATAATCTTTCTCTTCTTCTCAGGATCTGTGACACCTTTCAATTTTTTGAGGAAGCGGTCAGCCGCATCGACACAAATCACGTTCAAGTGAAAATTATCTTTGAACATCTTTTCAACTTTTATGGCCTCGTATTTTCGAAGTAGTCCGTTATCGACAAAGATGCAGGTTAACTGATCACCCAATGCCCTACTTAACAAAACCGCGACAACTGAAGAATCCACGCCGCCGGAGAGGCCAAGTATAACATGATCGTCACCGACCCTCTCCTTCACATCCGAAATGGTACGGTCAATAAAAGATTTCATCGTCCACGAAGGCTTACACCCGCAGATATCGATCACAAAGTTTTTCCAGATCGTCATCCCCTCTTTGGTATGACTCACCTCCGGATGAAACTGCGTTCCATAGAAACGCCCATCTTCTGACTCCATCGCGGCGATTGGACAATCCTTTGTGTGCGAACTTATGAAGAATTTTTCCGGAGTCTTGTTAACGATGTCATTGTGTGACATCCAGACTTGCGTCGTGCGCTGTGCGTCGTGCGCTGTGCGTGCTAAAAGCTTGGACTTCGGATCGACTGTAGCCTCTGCAAAGCCGTATTCACGCGTCTTTGCGGAATCAATCCCGCCGCCCAGGATTCTCGACATCTCCTGCATGCCATAACAGATTCCCATGACAGGAACACCCAGCTCCAACACGCCCTTCTCAACACGCGGAACATTGTCTTCGGTCACCCGGTCCGGGCCGCCTGAGAGGACGACACCTTTGGGGGCAAACTCTTTGATTTTTTCCAGCGGATAATTGAACGGCTGAATCTCCGAATAGACATTCAGCTCGCGTATACGCCTTGCAATGAGTTGTGTTGTTTGAGAACCGAAGTCCAGTACTAATATTTTGTCCATATTTGCTGCCGTTTATAGTTTATAGTTTATTGTTTATCGTTTATCGATAAGCGATCAGCAATCAACGATCAACGGTCTATTCAACTCTATAATTCTGGGCCTCTTTTGTGATGATCACATCATGAACGTGCGACTCCCTGAGGCCCGATGGAGTGATACGAACAAATTTTGTCTTTGTCTTTAATTCTTCAATAGACGTACATCCGGTGTATCCCATTCCGGAACGAAGCCCGCCGACTAATTGATGGATCACGCCAGCCATCTTCCCCTGATATGGAACGCGACCCTCAATCCCCTCTGGAACCAGCTTGTCTGCATCTTTTATATGCCCTTGAGAATAACGCTCTTTACTCCCTTTTTCCATCGCCGCCAGAGAACCCATTCCGCGATACCCTTTATAAGGACGACCATGATAGAGATAAAGATCTCCCGGAGATTCATCGGTGCCCGCAAAGAGAGAACCTATCATCACTACATCCGCGCCCGCCGCAATCGCCTTTGTAATCTCTCCTGAGAATTTGATACCGCCGTCCGCAATCACCGGAACATTCTTCTTTCTTGCAACCTCCGCACAGCTCATAACCGCCGATATCTGCGGCATCCCCACACCGGCCACAATCCTTGTTGTGCAGATACTCCCCGGCCCCATTCCAATCTTCAACGCATCCGCGCCGGCCTTAATCAGATCTTCCGCCGCTTCACCGGTGGCAATATTTCCTGCAACCAAGTCGATATCTCTAAATTTATCTTTGAATAATTTGATCGTATCCAAGACACCCTTTGAATGACCGTGTGCCGTATCAATCACAATACAATCGACATTGGCGGCAATCAACGCTGACGCCCTCTCAAGCTCCTGCGGGCCGACACCGATTGCGGCACCCACCCTCAGACGTCCGTCGGAATCACGCGTTGCATTGGGACAGGTCATCTCTTTATCCAAATCTTTAGATGTAATCAGTCCGCGCAATTCATATGCATCATTAACTATGGGAAGTTTTTCAATCCTGTTCTTAACAAGCATCTCCCTTGCCCGCTCCACCGGCTCACCCTCTTTTATAGTGATGAGTCTATCCTGCGGAGTCATTACATCTTTGACCGGCTTGGAGTGGTTCTTCTCGCTCTGGATATCTCTGTTGGTGAGCATGCCGACAACCTTCTTGCCGGAGACGACAGGGAAACCGGAAACATTGTGAAGCTTTCTAAGCTCAATTGCATCTTGAATGGTCTTGTCCGGCTCAATGGTTACAGGCTCAACAATTATTCCGCTCTCAAATCTCTTCACCTTCTTCGCCTGGAGAACCTGATCTTCAATACTTAAATTTTTGTGGATAATCCCCAAGCCCCCCTCTTGCGCCATGACAATTGCGGCCGCAGATTCTGTGACGGTGTCCATTGCGGCAGAGATCAGCGGTATCCTGATGCTGATATTCCTCGTGATGCGCGTGGACGTATCCACATCTTTGGGCAACACCTCAGTCTTGGCTGGGATTAATAAAAGATCGTCAAACGTGAACGCCTGCAGAATTTCTTTGGTAACCATGCAGGGCTACTAGCCCAGTTTAATAATGTTGTCAAGCGTAACAATCTTAGAACATGAAACGCCTGCGCGAGACCGACAGCAGAATCCCCACCGTCGCCATCAGGCTCACGATCGAAGATCCGCCATAGCTTAAGAACGGAAGAGTGATCCCAGTGAGGGGCATAATTCCCAGAACGCCGCCCAGGTTAATAACCGTCTGCCACAGGAGATGAATACCCACCCCAACCGTCAGAAATATCCCCATACGGTCACGGGCCGTACGGGCGATATTGATAATAATCGTAAATAGAATGAAGTAACAGGCCAGAAGCGCCATGCATCCGGCAAAGCCCCATTCTTCAGCAAAAACTGGAAAGATAAAATCGGTATGTTTTTCAGGCAGATATCTAAGTTTGTTAACACTTCCCTTTAAATACCCTTTGCCCCATATCATTCCGGAGCCAACGGCAATTTTAGACTGCATCAGATGATAGCCACTCCCCTTCACATCATACGATGGATTGAGGAAGGTGGTGAATCTTGCCTTCTGATAATCTGAAAAGATAAAATAATATGAGAAGAATGAACCCAGGATTCCGACAAGCAGGGCTATCACTATTACGTTTCTCTTCATCTTGGCAAACCAAGCATATGAGATAAAGAATAGGACAAAAAAGAGCGCGGAACCAAAATCCCCCTGCAGGAGAACAAGCACCATTGGAACTGATGCAATAAGGCCGGGCTTAATCAGATCTATCAACCCGAAACCGTCAGGTTGCGGATAGTCGCTAAAGTATTTGGCAAGGGCAAATATGACCGTGACCTTGGCAAACTCTGAGGGTTGAATTCCAAAGCCGGCAAAACCGAGCCAGCTTCTATGACCCGCGGTCTCTTTGCCAAAAAATAGGACCAGAACCAAAAGGAGAACCGTCGCACCATAAATAGGATAAGCCATCCGCTCAAGAAGACGATAGTCAAATATTGCGAGCGCCAGCGCAACCAGACTGCCGACACCTATCCAGACTATCTGCGACCAGAAGAGCCTCATGTGTCCGCCATCTTCCCACGTGCTGAGAGCGCTGTAGAGATTAATAATCCCCACAATCAGCAATACGCCTACGAAAACAACGAGAGGCCAGTTTATTCTCTCACTTAAGTTCTTCATTTTTCTTCAAGTACCCTTCTATTATCCTGCCTGCAATTGGTGCGGCGGCCGAGGCACCAAAACCGCCGTGCTCAACCAAAACCGCTACTGCTATCTTTGGATCATCATACGGCGCATACCCCACAAACCATGCGTGGTCTTTATACTCCTCAACGCCGGACCGCCACTTCTCCCTGGATATCACCTGCGCCGTCCCGGTCTTTCCGGCAATCTTCAGATCAAATCTCTTCAGGCCGTATGCCGTGCCGGACGGGCTCTGCACAACCCCGATCAGCCCCTCCTGAATCGTCTTCACGATATTCTCATCAAGAACCCGATCCATGCTTGGCCCGGCCCACTCATAGATCTTACTGTCACCCTCTCCGTCAATCGAAGAAACGATATGGGGATAGACCCTCTTCCCGCCGTTTGCTATTGTCGATATCATCACAGCACTTTGGGTCGGCGTCACCGTCACAAAACCCTGACCGATTGCAACGGAGAGATTCTCCCCCTCCTGCCACTCGACACCCGTCCTCTTCTTTTTCCATTCTCTGGTCGGTATTAATCCGACTTTTTCATCTGTAAGGTCTATCCCGGTCTTTTTACCAAAACCCAAACGCTTTGCGTAATCGGCAATTTTATCAACGCCCAACTTCAAGCCCAGCTGATAGAAAAATGTATCGCACGAAGAGGTGATTGCATTAACGACGGCGATCAATCCGTGCCCCCTTTTTTTCCAACAGCCGTAGAGCCTTCCACCGAATTTCAGGCCCCCGCCGCAAAAAATATGCTCATCCTTCTTCATCGCCTTTTCGCCAAGACCTGCGGCCGCCGTCACTATCTTGAACGTGGATGCCGGCGGGTATTTTCCTTGAATTGCGCGGTTGTATAAAATCTTCTTGGGGCTTATTGCAATCTGTCTCCAGTATTTGTCCCCTTCATTGGATGAAAGTTTGTTTAAGTCATATGAAGGACTGGAATATAGCGCCAGAACTTCACCGCTATTAGGATCAAGCGCCACCACGGCACCACTCTTGTCTCCGAGGCCCTCTCTGGCTATTTTCTGCAGATCTGCATTTATTGTGAGATGTGTATTTGCGCCGTTTTTCGGCAGTTCCCTCACCAAATTAATATCCGGCCAGTCGACCTCTCTTCCTACTGCGTTCACCACCTTCTGATCAAAACCATCTTTCCCTCTCAAAAAATTATCCCAGACCTCTTCAATGCCGTTGATGCCTACAAAATCTCCAGCGCCATAAATGCCCGGAAAATTTTCTTCGTATCTCTTGAGCCGGCTTGGATCGATTTCCCTCAGATAACCAAGCAGATGAGACATCGATTCCCCGTTGGGATATGTACGTGCATATCTCATCTGTATGTCTATGCCTCGAAGGTCAAACTGGTCAGACTTGTCCTGCCACGGCGTCTTATGGGCCCTGATCGACGAAACCTCATCTAACGTCACATCCGATTTAATTATCACCGGATAGTAGCTGGGCAGGCCGGCACCTTTCAGCAATTCAGCGGCAACTTCTTCTTTGTTCATGCCAAGCAGATTTGAGAGTGTTGCAACGGCTTTCTCTTCATCGCGAATGTATTGCGGTATCGCCACAACATCAAACGCCGGCCGGTTGTCCACTATCAGGACGCCATCGCGATCGTAGATCATCCCGCGCTGAGCCGGAACTTCCATCTGTTTGATAGAATTTCGCTCGGAGAAAAATCTATAATAACTCCCCTTCACAACCTGAAGATAATAGAGGCGCCCGGCAATGATTAACGCAAAGAACGTAACGATCCATGTCAGATACTTGAATCTGTTTTCGACGTCATGGGTATATTCGTGTGTCAGTTCCATTTATCGAAGCACCAATCCTTTTGGCGTGAAAAACTTTTTCCATCCGAGCTCCATGTACCAGCCAAAAAACGGGACCATGAAGAGTCCTGTAAGCCCGTTCCAGAGAGTCTGCGGCAAGAGCCTCCACATGGCATAGCTCATATAATACGATTCGCCGTAGATCGTCATTAATAGAAGGCCTTCGATTGTCAGGATGGCGGCAGAGGCAATTGATATCCATGTGAACCTTCCTACAAACGAATGGACATAGATCAGGGCCCCTGCAAATCTCAGGATGGCAAAAGCCGTAAGATAGAGAAAAATGAAGATCCCGAACGGGGCCGGCGAAATACCGTCGGCAATAATTCCTATAATCACGACAGGGACAAATCCTTCGCGCCAGTCACAAGTAAACCCCAGGGCCACGACAGAGAGAAAGATAAAATCACACCTGACCGACTGAGACGGAAACCCGTTCAATAGCGTAGATTCTATCACCAGCCAGAACACGGTCCAAAGAGTTATTAGGATGATTTCTCTCATTTTAAGACAAGGACTTCTCTAACTTCACCAAAGTCGACAAACGGGACGACTTCTGCCTCTTTAAATACCCCCGTCTGACTCGATTTTATTTTCTTCAACGTGCCGACAGGAATTCCTGCCGGAAAGAAACGATCCAACCCGCTTGTTACAACTACATCGTCTTCGATAACTTCGCTGGTCCTTCGCAAATATTCCAATCGGGACAGGGAAAAGAACGGTCGCAAACCGACCTTTCTTGCGGCGCCGACCAGTATGGCACGCGCGCCAGTCCTCTGAATCACTACGTCAACCGCGCTATTGGGGTCTGAGATCAGAAAAACCGTAGACTCATCTGCATAGACCTGGCCGATCCTGCCCATCAACCCCCCATATCCGATAACAACCTGATCTTTAGTTATTCCGTCGTTGTATCCTTTGTCGATCGTCAGGACCTTAAACTCTCCTCTGGGGTCAGATGAGATGATCCTTCCGCCAACGCCCTTGATTTTCAGCTTTTCGGAAATTGCGAGCAGGTCTCTTAATCTCTCATTCTCAAGTTTTGTCTCCTCTTCGCTTGAGAGACGCTGATTCAGTTTTGCGATTTCGAGCTTCAGCTCATCATTCTCTTTGGCCGCGCCGACAATAATAAAATAGTAGCGCCACGTGTCGGAAACGGCATCGGTAAAACCTGTCAAAACTTTTTGGGGAGGATATAATATTGTTGCAATGATCTGTCTGTACCAGGGGGCTCTTTGAAATGGTGAAAAAACAAGTGCCGTGAAAAAGATAGAGAGGAGCACAGCAATAACGATCAGGATACCTCTTGTTGATCTTTGAAAAAGGGAAAGCATTTATGAAACCATGATGCTCTTATATAAATCGAGTTTATCTAAAGCGGCCCCCGAGCCCAAAACAACACACGCCAGAGGATCGTCTGCAACTTTCACCGGAAGGCCGGTCTCTTCTCTGATTAAAATATCCAGATTTCTCAGAAGCGCTCCTCCGCCGGAAAGAGTGATCCCCTTCTCCGTGATATCAGCCGCCAGCTCCGGAGGCGTCCTTTCAAGCGTCACCTTGACCGCCTCTACTATAGCGCTGACCGGTTCCATGATTGCCTCACGCACCTCTTCAGCGTTGATCTCAAACGCACGCGGAATACCGGCCACAAGGTCGCGCCCTTTCACTTCCATCGATTT
>CAZTCA010000048.1:0-11110 GCA_964612405.1 uncultured Pseudomonadota bacterium | reverse complement strand
TCGACCTTCGGCCTCCTCGCGATGACAAGTCGAATTTCCCGACAGGCTCTAAATAATCACACAACATTCCTAGATTTTTGCCGATAACTATAGAGGAGGATGAACATGAAACGTATATATTTAACAGTTATCTTATTGATTTCAGTGGGTATTTTGTCTGCCTGCGGCGATGGAAGCCTGCCGGCTTTCGAACCTGCGCCAGAGAGCAAACCTACCCCGTCTCTGGTAACTCCGGAAGCTCTTCCACTAATTCTTACAGTAAGTCCTCAGACTATGATGATCGCTGACATTATGGAGAAGTGTCCGACCTTCTTTGCGTGTCATAAGGCCAATCTGGAACTGGTTAGAAAAGTAGGCCAGATTACTATGACACAGCACTCGCTTTTGTCGTCAACCCCGGCCACGGTCGTTGAGACATCCGATGAAATACCTCAAGTGACCACAACCCCGCCACACCTGATGGGCGGCTCCATTTCAAGCATGATGTTTATGATGTCCGGAAACTCCGATAAATGAGGTCCTAGAGCCCCGAATTTTGTTGATAGTTAATGGTTGATAGTTAATGGTTCTTTATAAACCTTGTAACTATTTGATATTATTGTCTTTACGAACCACGATTCACGATTCACGATTCACGTTTTTGGCACGGGACTTGCTCTTAGTAATTGATAGAGAAATTATGAAATACCTAACCAAAATAGCCTGCCTATCAATGATCATCATAATGGCCTGGTTTACAATCAGCATCCGCACGGACGGCAAGACAAGTTTCAAGATTGGTACCTGGCAGACCCCGATAGTTTCTGAGGCCGATGGCGGAGATACCGGCCGTGATTCCGGCGGCACCGAATTCGCCTAATAAAAAGTCCTTCTCAGATTGTCCTATTTTATCAAAAGATAAGCCTTAATAAACTGATCGATATTGCCATCCATGACAGCTTGAATATTCCCGTTTTCCACATTGGTTCGGTGATCTTTGACCATCTGATATGGCTGAAAGACATATGACCTGATCTGAGACCCCCACTCTATCTTTTGCTTCGCATCTTCAACGGCCTCACGTTCCTTCCTCTTCTTCTCCATTTCAATTTCATACAGCTTGGCCTTCAGCAATCGCATGGCGGTAGCTTTATTCTGGTGCTGGCTTCGCTGACTCTGACACGCAACGACAATTCCTGTCGGATTGTGCGTGAGTCTGACTGCGGAGTCTGTCTTGTTGACGTGCTGACCGCCGGCGCCGCTCGACCTGAACGTATCAATTCTCAGATCATCTTCATTGATCACAATCTCTATATCATCTTCAATGTCCGGCAGGACGAAAACGCTCACAAAACTTGTGTGTCTTCTCTTGTTTGCATCAAACGGGGAAATTCTCACGAGCCTATGAACGCCATTTTCGGCCTTCAAGTGGCCATATGCAAACTCGCCCGCAACCGTCAGAACGATGCTCCTGAAACCCGCACCATCGCCCGGTGTGAAATCCACAACCTCATTTTTGTAATCGTGCTCATCGGCCCATCTGCGATACATTCTGAGAATCATCTCTGCCCAGTCGCAGGCCTCTGTGCCGCCGGCCCCCGCGTTGATCTGCAGGATTGCGTCTGCCTTGTCATTCGGGCCGGAGAGCATCCTTTTAAATTCCATCCCCTCGATAGCCAACTGAACCACACTTATCTTATTTTCGGCCTCACGAATAAGTTCTGCATCTTCTGTATCTCCCATCAGGTCAAGCGTTGCGGATACTTCCTCAAGATTTGCTTCCTGATCAGTATAGTTAGAGACGAGCGTCTTCAGACCATCCAGCTCTTTCGAGGTCGTCTTCGCTTTCATCTGATCATTCCAGAAATCAGGCTTGTGCGATTCTTCTTCCAGTTGTTTTAGTTTTAGTTCTTTATTAGCGAGGTCAAAGATGCCCCCGAAGCTTGATCAGCTTGCTTGAAAGATTTTGGTATTTCTCTTTTATCTCTTTGAGTGTCATGTCTATTTCCTAAATTTCATGTACCCCGCCCAACCTATGAAAAGTGCCATAACGGCCAACCCCAGCCAGGCAAACCATTCGCCAAACTTAACATACAAACTTTCATCACTTGAAAGCCTGACATTTGAAACAATCATCCCGCTTTCGAAAATTCCGGTTCCTGCAACAACTCTCCCTGCGGCGTCAATAACTGCAGAGACTCCGCTATTGGCCGAACGAACCATCCATCTCCTGGTCTCGATCGATCTGAAGACCGCCATTGCAACGTGCTGATATGCCGCGGAGGTGCGCCCATACCACGCATCGTTTGTTATATTTGCGAGCAGATTGGCTCCGTTCTTTGCCATTTTGCGACTGACTTCCGGAAAGGTATCTTCATAACAGACCAAGGGCCCAATCTTGAATGTTCCGGCAAGGAGAGGTTTAATCTCTTTCCCTGCATTGAAATCTCCGACGGCCTGAACAACAGGCCTTGCAAAGAATAAGAATTTTCTCCATGGGAGATATTCACCAAACGGCACAAGGTGATACTTGTGATATTTATCCAAAAGCTGGCCATTCTGACCCATGAGATAAGCAGAATTCCACAACTGCCTTCTCCCATTCTCTTTCTTTGAGGTCAGGCCTCCAAAAAGAACCAGCGAGCCATCGTACAGCCTGCCGAAATGTTCGGCGGGAAGCTGATGCGTATTTTTAGGTATAAGCCAGGGATAAGTAGACTCCGGCCAGATAATTAGATCGGCGTTACTATCCTCAAGCATGAACATGAATCTTTGATAAGGGGCCAGGATCTCTTTTTCGTTGCCGATCTCGCCTTTTATCTCTTGTGGAACGTTGCCCTGCAGAGTTGCAACCTTGATAAACGGCCAATCGTTTTGTTTTTTATCGATATCATAAAGGCGAACATATCCATAAGTGACCGTTAATGCGACAAGCAGCAGTGTTGTAATCGTTTTAATTCTATCAACTTTTCTTGTTACGATCAGCCCGGCAATCAACATGTTGAACATCACAATTAAAAGTACAAATCCGTCTGAACCGATAATGTCCGAGATTTGAATCAGCGGAAGATATGCATATTGCGAACTTGACAGATTGGCCCACGAGAAACCACCGAACGGCGTATAGTTTCTTGTGAATTCGATTGCCATCCAAAAAACCGGAATAAGCCAAAAACGGTTTACCCCTACCCTCTTCTCAACCCAAACAGCGGCAGACACCGCAATCGCCAGATATAACGACATCATGACAATCAGAAGTATTAGCAACGAAAAACTGGTCAAAAAACCCAATTCGCCATAAGTTTTCAAAGCGTTGAATATCCAGAAGAAGTTGATTGTGTGGTAGATGATGACCGTAAGAAGCGTGTATCTAAAGGCTTTGCCGGCGCTCATCTCCCGAATCGCGCAGAATAGAGGAACAAGTGCCACCCACATCAAAAAGCCAAAATTTGGAAGATAAAGTGAGCCAAAAACGGTTGGAAATGAAATTCCAACCAAGATTCCGGATATGATGGCTAATATTATATTCATAACGCTTTAATCAAGACCTCCCATTCCTTCTGTCGCATCTTGCAAAAATCTTTCAAATTGGTGTCGTTATAACCTTTTACATGAAGTATTCCATGGATGGCAAGCCTCAATAATTCATCTTCAAGGTCAACGCCGCGCTCACGCGCCTGCCTCTTGGCAGTCTTGACTGAGACATAAACCTCACCATGCGGGTCACCAACACCATAATTAAAAGCAATGACATCTGTAGAGCCCTTTTCGCCAAACCATTCCCGATTGAGTCTCCGGATCTCTTTATCATCCACCAGATTTATCTGAATTTTCTTTTTCTTCTGTGTCATTCCCCGCCAATTCCTCTGATTTCTCAGTTTTTAAAGTTTCCTTCGGATATTCAATCCTCTGATGGTAAATGCCTATCAGAATTTTTGAAAATTCTTTTGCTATCTCGTTCAAATCTTTCAACGTCAGATCGCACTCATTCAGCTGTCCTTCTGAGAAGCTCTTATTCACAACCCCCTCGACTATTTCCTGAATCGCCATTGGCGTCTTTTCCTTCAGGGATCTTGCCGCCGCCTCTGTTGAATCCGCCAACATCAAGATGCCGGCCTCTCTTGTCTGGGGTTTGGGGCCCGGATATCTAAAATCCTTCTCCTCCAGCTTGCCAAGTTCCGGGTCCGCTGTCTTTTTTGCCTTATCGTAAAAGAAGCTGATCATTTTTGTGCCGTGATGTTGCGGAATCATATCATATATAACTTTTGGTATCTTCGCCTCCTTCGCAAGCTCAAGACCATCTTTCACGTGCGACTGTACTATCAACGCAGACATGTGCGGAGACAGCTTGTCATGTCTTGAATCCCCGTCGCGCATATTCTCGGTAAAATAGAGAGGCTTTCTGATCTTGCCGATATCGTGATAATATGCCGCCACTCTCACCAAGAGCGGATTCGTGCTGATCGCAACTGCGGCGGCCTCGGCAAGAATTCCAACCAGATGTGAATGATGATATGTTCCGGGCGCCCTGATAACCAGCTCTCTCAAGAGAGGATGGTTGAGGTTCGCCAGTTCAAGCAATTTAATGTCGGTTGTATAATCGAAGAGTGATTCTGCTATCGGCGTCATGATCATCACAAATATGCCGCATGAAACACCACCAATAATTGCAAATGTTGCAAACCACAGAAAATTTGTAAACGTTGTGGCCTGTGTGATTGAGCCGGCATTGACAAGGTGGATCCCCATCACTGCCACAAGATTAACAACCGAAACGTATAGACCGGCCCTGATCATTGCCGATCTCTTGTCTGCATATGCAATTGCGGCGGCCGCGGCGATGCATGAGATGAGGCAAAACGCCGTGTAGTTCAAATCAACCGCAACAATTATTCCCGCAAACACGCTCAGTATCACCGAAAACAACAATGCAGTCTCAGAGTTGAGTATAAATCTCACGAGCATTGCCGCGCCGGCGATTGGAACCGCGTAATTAAAAGCCATTCTGGGGATATCTACCCCAAGTGAACTGTGGACACCGTCGGAGATAATCAGAGAAAGCCTTAAAAGTATCAACGTAAATATCAGAAGGCTGCCTAAAAAATAGTGATCTCCCCTCTTTGGATCAAATTTCTTAATAAATCTCTCTCCAAAATAATATGTAGAGAGAATCACTAGTCCGACCAAAAGAAATGTTCCGAAGACTTCAAGCGGAACAGAACCCCTCTCCTTCTCTTTCTTTATTCCTTCAATAATCATCACGTGACGCGGTTCATATCTTGCTCCGCCCCTGATCACGATTTCGCCCGCGTCGATCTTGATCATGACCTTCTTTGCGCTCTCAATTGCCTTCGAGCGGCGCGCCTCAGTCTCTTGGTAATTGGTCACCATATTCGGCTGGATCAGTTTGTTGGCAACGATAATTGCAATGGCCGGCTTCTTTTCGCGTAAAAATTTCCCCTGCTTGACGCTCTTCCTCACATCATCAATAGACTGAACGTCCAGGAGCTGGTCCTCCTGATAAATCTTCTCTTCCCCTGAGGGATTTCTAACGACAACGCCCCTCCCCTTCTCGGCAAGTAACACCGCCAAATCGGCCACAACCGGCCTGCTCATGGCTGCAAGAATCTGCACCGATACGGCATTTTCGAGCACACTATCAAGCCCGAGGTCAGCCATCTGTTTCCATTCAGAGCCGGAAATCTCAATGCCGGCCCCCTTCTCCCATTCGGCTTTAATATTATTTGTATCCTCTCCTGCGGCGATTTTTTTTCTTGCGGATTCAAATGTCGAAGCAATCTTGCTCACAATATTTTTTCCAAGCTCGGCATCATAATCATATATATTCAGCACTCCGGACAAAGCCTCGTCTTTGAGCTTTGAACTGGCTTGTTCGTCGATAATTTCATAGACGCGATCTGCCTTGATGTCTCTCGGGGCAATTGTGCCTGACATAATTTCTATCGGAAGACCTCCGATAGAAATAGTCATTAAAGTTGTCACAGCAAAACAGAGAAGAACAAAGGCAGACCATCCCCAGACGGGACTGGCTTTCAAAGTTTTCCAATTCGCAAAATCCGCCCTGCTGACACGGCCGAATATATCGCCAAATGTCTTTCGCTTAATTTTTTTCGTGCCTGGCATCTTCTTCATACGCCTTGATTATTGCCTGTACGAGTCGGTGTCTCACAACATCCTCCTCGCTCAGATAATGAAAGCATATTCCCGGTACATCCTTCAAAACCCTCTGAACTTCCAGCGCCCCCGATACTGTATTGGTTGGCAAATCAATCTGTGTGACATCTGCTGTTACAATTATTTTTGAATTAACTCCAAGCCTTGTCAGAAACATTTTCATCTGCGCGGATGTGCAGTTTTGCGCCTCATCCAGGATCACGAACGCGGAATCGAGGGTTCGGCCTCTCATAAACGCAAGCGGCGCGACCTCAATGCGTCCCTCTTCAATCATCTTCATAGCGTGCCTCATGTCCACCATCTCATGAAGCGCATCAAAGAGAGGCCTCAAGTATGGATCCACCTTTTCGAGCATGTCTCCCGGTAAAAATCCCAACTTCTCCCCGGCTTCAACAGCGGGACGCGTCAGAATAATCCTGGAAAATTCACCCTTCAAAAGTGCCGAGACAGCGCAGGCCATGGCAAGAAACGTCTTTCCGGTTCCCGCAGGACCGATCCCGAAGACCATATCATTCTCGTTGATAGCGTTAATGTATGATTTCTGGCCGGCCGTTTTTGGGGCGATCGTTCTGCCTCTATGTGTAACGATTACGCTCCCGAGCGTGGCCTCTTCCAAAGTTGCATTTTTGTTCGCAGAGAGAAGCTTAATCGTGCTCTCAACAGTGGACCTGTCTACCGGCCATCCCTTGCTCAAAGCGACATAGAGTTCATTTAAAACATTCTCCGCAATTTTTACAGCGTTGGGCTCAACTCCATAAACGGTCAACTTATTCCCACGCGCATGAATACTAACGCCCATAAGTTCTTCAATGGCCTTCAGGTTCTCATCATAAACTCCCAGAAGCCCTCTCATGCTTTCATTTGATTCAAAGTGTAGAGTCGCCTCTATAGTTTTCTGCTTTTTTTTCATTTTATTTAGTTCACTTCTTTGGAGCCTGCTTTGGAACCTGTCCCCCGCACACCTTTTCATCAGCCTCTTTCGCTTCGGACAGGACCTGAATAAGAAACTCTCTCCTTACGGATTTCTTTTCAAAATCTATAAGAAAGATATCTTCATATGGATCAATGACGAGCTTCCCCTTGGAGAGAGGAATCGAAATCTGTCTGCCAAATGTCGTGGCCTGAACATGGGCGGAAACACTGATCTTCTCCTTCTTCTTATTCAACGCCTCACCACCCTCGCCGGCAAAGAGCTCGAACGCAATCTTCAACTCCTCTTTGACCTCTTCTATCGGCTCGAAGATCATCACAGAGGCACCGGCACCCGGGACAATAACAGTCACAAGGCCTTCGACTGCCTTTGAGTCCCTGACGGCATATCTCACGTCATGGATTATCGACAAAATATCGACGTCGTTTGTGGTGTTTACAAAATAGCTCTTTATGAACGCCATTAGTCTAGAACAGCTATATCAACTGACCGTGTATTGCAAGCAAAAGGACAGATTGTAACCTATTGTTATTATTGATATTATAAGGCGTTCAGCACTTCCTGTATATCATGAGGTCGTCGGCTTCTCGCCTGAATTCCAAATCGTTGGGGAGCGAGTAAAAACCCTCTTTTTCACCGCCGTCTGATATCTGAATAATCCGCTCAACATGGTCAGACAGGAGGTCTTTTGAGCTTCCGTTGATTCTTTTAAAAATTGAACGGATGACTCTTCTCTTAATCGCCTTGTGGAGATCTGCGAACCCGGATCTGTCGAACGTGATACAACCGTCTCTCTCCTGACAGATCTCTTCAATCACACCCGCAACAATTTCGTTTAATACATCGCCCTCATCGCGAATAATTTGTGCTGTTTTTGTCACGTGATCCGTCAGATTGGGATTTTCTCTCTTTAGAATAGGCAAAATCTCATTTCTCAAAAGGTTTCTTGCGTATTTGGAGGTCTTGTTTGAACTGTCCTCACGAAATGACAGGCCATTCTCTTTTGCATATTTTAAGAGCTCTTCCTTTTTAAACTTAAGGAGGGGTCTCACAATCTTTCCGCTCTTATGACTCATCCCTTCAAGACCGTCACTGCCGGAGCCGCGAATCAGGTGAAGGAGAATTGTCTCAACCTGATCATCGGCATGATGAGCCAGTGCAATTTTGTTGGCATCAATCTTATTAAAGAAATCATATCTAAAGTCGCGGGCCTCAGATTGAAAGTTTTTCTTCTTATTTCCCTCTCCCTCGACGGGAGAGGGTTCGGGGTGAGGGTGGTATTGCTTAACTTTAAATTTTGTTCCATACTTCTTGGCAAGCTCACCCACAAACTTTTCGTCATCGTCGGATTCTTCGCCACGCAGGCCATAATTTACATGCACGACCAGGATGGTCAGAGCCAACTCCTCTTGCAGTTTGGCCAAAAGGTCTAAAAGGACAATCGAATCTGCGCCGCCGGAGACTCCCACAACAACACGATCTGCCGGCTCAAGAAGTTCCAGTTCCTCATTATTTTTTTTGAATCTGAAAAAGAGATCCATAAATCACCGATCCGGTTAAACCTCCCAGAAAATCAGAGAGCAGGTCGCCCCACTCCGCCGTTCTCGTCAGAACATACATCTGATGCCACTCATCAGACAGGCCATAGACAGCTGAAAGCGCCACCGCCAATAAAATACAAATCCTTATACTAAAACCGTGCCCCCTATAAAATGCGCGCGCTATGAAGAACCCCAAAAAGGAATATATTCCGAGATGAGCGACCTTGTCCAGAAATGGGAAAAGATTCAGACCGGGGTTCGGCCTTGATGATGCGAAAAAAATAATCCCGGCCCACATCAGAGCCGGAAACCAGTATTTTAGATACAATTTCATCGTTGATCGCTTATAGTTGATCCTTTATCGATAAACGTTAAACGATAAACGGATTTTCACATCTTATACTTCCCAAAATCATCCGGTGATAGATTTTCCAGAATCTCGGCCAGTTTCTGAGACTTCTCATCCCCTTCCGTGCTTGCCAGATCTATCTTTCTTGATTTATCGATCACATCTTTCTCAACAAAGATCGGAGACTTTGTGCGGAGCGCCAGTGCAATGGCGTCGGAAGGCCTTGCGTCCATATCTGATTCTTTTCCATTATTGTCTAAAACGATCTTCGCATAGAACGTGTTATCTCTCAGCTCCGTCACCATAACCTTCGAGACCTTGATGTTCATTGAATCAAGAACGTTTTTCAGCAGATCATGTGTCATCGGACGTGACAATTGAATATGCTCCAGCTCGGTCGCAATGGCCGACGCTTCAATGAGACCGATCCAGATTGGCAGAGCCTGCTTCTCTTCTTTATCCTTCAGGATGATAATCGGCATGCTCGTGAACGGATCAATCGTCAAGCCCGTAACCTTCATTTCAGTATAATGTGTCATTGTCACCCTTTTGTTATTGCTTAATCCTGCCTTTTAAAGAATTTGCCCCCGCCCCAATTATCTCTACGGCAACTATATGCCCAACTAGATCCAAATTTCCAGTTAAATTTACGATCTTATTGGCAAATGTTTTACCCCTTAACTGAACGTCATTGCGCGTGCCCGCCAAAGTTTTAGTGGAGGGAGGCCGCAGGCCGCGGCAATCTAGAGAATTACTTTCACTGGATTGCTTCGCTTCCGCTCGCAGTGACGTTCCGGATTTTTTACTTACCCCCTCCACCAAAACCTCTTGAGTTGTACCGACAAGCTTTTCAGTCTTCTGCTTCCAAATTTCAGCATTCAGAGTAAGGACTCGTTCGAGCCGCTCCTCCTTCTCCTTCTTTGACACATCGTCTTCCATTTGTGCGGCCTTCGTCCCGGGGCGGGGAGAATATTTGAAAGGATACATTCCATCAAAGCCAACTGTTTTCATAACATCTAACGTATCCTGAAAATCTCTTTCGGTCTCTCCCGGAAATCCGACTATTATGTCTGTCGTGATATCTATTTCCGGAACAGCCTTTCGAAGCGTTGCCACCCTTTCCAAAAATCTATCTTTGCTGTAGGCCCTTCTCATATCCCTCAAAACCTTGCTGGAACCGGCCTGCAGAGGCAGATGCATATGTTTGCAGAGTTTCGGATTGCTTGCATGTTCTTCTATAAGGTCATCCGTGAGATCTTTTGGGTGCGGGCTCATGTATCGGATTCGCATTATCTCCGTGCGACTTGAAATTTCTTTGATTAATTTAACGAAATCGGATATGCCATCTGTGCGTTGGTTCGTTGGTTCGTTGGTTCGTTGGTGAATACAAAAAGAATTCACGTTCTGGCCAAGAAGAACAACTTCTTTAACTCCTGACTTAGTTAATGTATTAATTTCTTCAACAATATCTTCCATGGGCCTCGAAAGCTCTTTTCCACGAACGCTCGGTACAATACAAAACGAACAGTTGTTGTTACAACCTTTGATTATCTTTATGAATTCGCTTACCGTTGAATGTTTATCGTTTAACGATAAGCCAAGCCAATTGTATTCAGATGGTTCATTTATCAGGTTGGTAGCAAACATCTTTCCATCTCCGGTCTCAAGCCTCAAGTCTCTTAACATTTCCGGCAACGCCGCCAATTGATCCGGCCCAAAAGCAAGATCCAATTTAGGGTGTTTCAAAAAGATGTCGCCCTTCTCTTCTTGCGCGACACACCCACAAACCCCGACAATCAAATCGGGCCGTTCTCTCTTATAAGATATCGCTCGGCAAATTTCAGACATCGCCTTCTTATGAGCACGATCTCTCACTGTGCAGGTATTGAATAGAATCAGACCGGCATCTTTCTCCTCACTGCGCTTGTACCCCATCGATTCGAGCATCGCCGAAATTTTTCCCGAATCCAACTCATTCATCTGACATCCGAAGGTGCGGATGTAGACTTTTTTGGGCAAATCTTTGTAAGCTTTTGATTCTTTTGACATTGTGTTTTCCCTTCCGTTTCTGAAAACAAAAAATTAAAGGGGGCAAAAAGAGAAAAAGAAATTCTT
>CAZTCA010000047.1:5466-11163 GCA_964612405.1 uncultured Pseudomonadota bacterium | reverse complement strand
GATAACATATTGATTTTATTGGTAATAATCTAGTATTGATTTATTTGTAACCCCCTGATAGTAGAGCTCACATGCCTATCTATGAATATACATGCCCTAAATGCAAGAAGGTCTCCGAGCATATAGTTAAAATGGGTAACGACGGCTCAGACCTTGAGTGCCCCAAGTGCGCAAAAAAAGGGCTGACGCGAATCTCCATGTCACGGTTTAGCGTGAGCAGTTCTTCTGCCGGAAGCTCTTGCGATTTTGGGGGCGCCTGTCCATCGGCCCATGCCTGTAACGGGCCATCCTGCTGTAAACATTAAAAACGCATAGATTCCAATGTCTTGAAGTTTCTCCATTTCCCTTGATTGGCCTCATATATTCATATACATTCACATATCTCTATGCGGGAATTCGTAACGGGGGCCGAAGTAATCGCCCGCGCATCAATAGATTCAGGCTGTAATTTCTTTGCGGGATATCCAATCACGCCTGCATCCGGTATCCTTGCGACCATGATGCGAAACCTGCCGAATAACAACGGCGTTGCCATTCAATGTGAAGACGAACTTGCCTCCATCGGTTATTGTCTCGGAGCCTCTGCGGCCGGGATGAAACCGATGACCGCCACAAGCGGCCCCGGCATATCATTATATTCAGAAAATATCGGTTTTGCTCAGATGGCAGAACTTCCGATTGTGATCGTCAATGTTCAGCGTATGGGTCCCGCAACCGGCGGCGCTACCACCGGCGCGGAAGGGGATGTGAATTTTATTCGTTGGGTTACTTCCGGCGGATATCCGATGATAGTCCTTGCCCCTACAAACCTTGAAGAGACGTATCGGTTCACATGTGAGGCGTTCAATCTTGCCGAGAGGTTTCGTTCACCAGTTGTGCTTCTCACCTGCAAAGATCTGGTGATGAACAGGGATACCGTGGAAACAAATTCGAAATTCGAAATTCGAAATTCGAAACACAAACTGGGTAATAGAATAATGGCCAAGCCTGATGGATTTAAACCATACGCCTACGCCAAGTCTGATGATGTTCCGCCGTTTGCATGTGTGGGCGGAGATATATTGACCAGAATAAACACCTCGGTTCACGATCAGAATGGGTTCCTTGCAAAAAAACCTGAGATATGTGGCTCGGCACTACAGCACCTGAGTGACAAGATAATGAAACATGCTGAAGAAATTGAGCGCGTGAGTGCAGATATACAAAAAGGTGCCAATACAATTATTATTGCTTATGGTGCCGCGGCAAGGACTGCCCGCGAGTCGGTAAAAATTGCCCGCGCGAAGGGGAAGAAGATTTCACTGCTTATAGTCTATTCTGTATGGCCGCTACCGGTGAATGCCCTGAAAAAGGCTGTCGGTAAACACAAGCAGATAATTGTTCCGGAACACAATCTTGGGCAATATGTTTTTGAGATTGAAAGATTGTTCCCGGATAAAAAAATTAAATCCGTAACAAAGATTAATGGGGAGTTGATAACTCCGGAGGAGATATTGCACGGAGCATAAGTGTCATTCCCACTTAAAGCGGGAATCTAGAGTACGTACATGAGGTCCCCGCTTTCGCGGGGATGACAATGCGAATTATGAATTACATCAACGAGTCAAAGAAACCATATCCGTTCTGTCCGGGCTGTTCGCACCACATGGTGCTGGACAAGATAGGCTCAGCCTTGGAAAAGATCGGCGCCGATCCCAAAAAAGTTGTTTTGGTATCTGATATCGGTTGTGTCGGTCTTTCTGACAAATATTTCAATGTCCATACATTTCACGGTCTTCACGGCCGCTCGTTCACATATGCGTGTGGAGTCAAGCTTGCCAATCCGGAGCTTTTGGTTTTTGTGCTGGTTGGTGACGGCGGGTGTGGAATCGGCGGGCATCATTTGATCAATGCCGCCAGAAAAAATATCGGTATCAAGGTCCTCTGTTTCAATAATCATAATTATGGGATGACCGGTGGTCAACATAGTGTCACCACACCTTATGGGGCGAAGACTTCAACGACGCCGCTCGGTTCTCTTGAAAGGCCGATCGATCTGGCGGGTCTTGTCAGTGCGGCCGGCGGTTCATTTGTCGGACGTGTAAAAGGGCTTGATAGAGATCTGGATGAAAGTATTGCAAAGGCATTTAAACATGATGGTTTCGCATTTCTTGATATCTGGGAAATCTGTACCGCTTACTATTCCCCAAACAATGCATATCGAAAGACGGAGATGGACGAGTTGCTGAAGAGTTATGGGTTTGAGACGGGGATTTTCAAGGAAGAACAGTTTCCGGAATATAGCAAAATCTTGAACAAGACCAGAGACCAGAGACCAGAGACCAGAGACCAAAAACCAAGAGGTGTTGCGGTAAAATATAAACACAATCTCAAAAAAGATTCATATGGAATTGTTATTGGCGGAAGTGCCGGCATGAAGGTGATCTTTGCCGCTCACAATCTTGGTGAGGCGGCGCTGATGTGTGATCTGTGGGTCAGCCAGAAGGATGATTATCCTGTGACAGTGCAAACCGGCCACTCAGTCTCCGAAATTAAATTTGCAAAAGAGAAGATTAATTATCTGGGGGCAGGTGCGCCCGATGCAGTTATAGTTGTGTCAGAAGATGGGCTGAGAGAGGTTTCGGACAAGATAGTATCTTTAGATAAAGATGGGATAGTAATTTCCAAGAAGGGATTGATTTTACCAAAGACAAAGGCGAAAATTCACGAGATGGATTTTGCCGGCCTTGAAAAAACGGTCTACACAACGGCCGCGATATCAAAACTTGTTAATATAACGAAAATTTTACCAATGGAGGCCCTTGAGGATGCCGTTGGCCGAATTAAAAAAGAAAAAGTAAGGGAATTGAACTTTAAAGCAGTAGAATTTGGAACTGAATAATAATTGCGTGTCATTGCGAGGAACATTAGTGACGAAGCAATCCAGTGTATTCACTAGATTGCTTCGCTCTTCGAACTCGCAATGACAAGATATATGGCAAAACTAAACTGCACAGATTATATGAATATGAGCTCTCTACTCTCTGACGAAGAGATCATGATTCAGCAGACGGCAAAAGATTTTATTGATAAAGAAGTTCGCCCTATCATTGAAGAACATCACAGAAATGCAACCTTTCCAAAAGCTCTCGTTCCGAAGATGGCCGCCTTAGGATTTCTTGGCGCAAATTTCCCAACCGAGTTTGGCGGGGCCGGCCTAAACAATGTTGCCTATGGTCTCATGCTACAGGAGCTGGAGAGGGGAGACAGCGGTGTCAGGAGTTTCTGTTCCGTTACCGGCGGGCTCGTTATGTATCCCATATGGAAATATGGTAGTGATGAGCAGAAAAAGAAGTGGCTTCCGAAACTCTCAAGCGGTGAGGCAATCGGTTGCTTCGGTTTGACCGAGCCGGATTTTGGGTCTGACCCGGGTGGCATGATTACCCGTGCCAAGAAAAAAGGTAACAAGTGGATTTTAAACGGCGCCAAGATGTGGATCACAAACGGGACAATTGCGGACGTTGCGGTTGTCTGGGCAAAAGATGATAAAGGTGAGATCCGTGGCTTTATTGTTGAGAAGGGATGGAAGGGTTTCAGTGCTCCTGAAATGAAGAATAAATTTTCACTTCGTGCCTCTGTTACATCCGAACTTGTATTCGACGATGTTGAAGTTCCGGAGACACACTATCTGCCAAAGGCAGAAGGTTTGAAATGTCCTCTGAGCTGTTTGAGCCAGGCAAGATACGGAATCGGTTGGGGTGCAATCGGTTCCGCCATTGAGACCTATGAAACAGCTCTGAATTATGCCAAAGACCGCCTGCAGTTTGGAAAACCGATTGCGGCATATCAGATCCAGCAGGAAAAATTGGCGCACATGGTGACAGAGATAACAAAAGGCCAACTGCTTGTTCTTCAGTGCGGCCGTCTGAAAGATAAAGACGAATGCGGGCATCATCATATATCCATGGTCAAGAGAAACAACGTTTGGGTCGCACGTGAATGTGCAAAGCTCGCACGTGAAATGCTCGGCGCAAACGGCATCACAGATGAATATCCGATCATGCGCCACATGATGAACATTGAAAGTGTATATACATATGAGGGGACGCACGACATGCATACGCTGATAATCGGCCATGCTGTGACCGGCATTCCGGCTTATAGATGACCGTCTTAAGCGGTCAGAATGACAACCAATAGGAGCACACATGGATTATCCAAAACTGATCACAAAACTACCGGGGCCAAAGGCAAAAGAGATTGTAAAGAAGACTCAGGAATTTGTCTCCACATCATATACATATGCCTATCCGCTCGTTGTAGAAAAGGGTGAGGGTGCAAAAATCATCGATGTTGACGGAAATTCATTTCTCGATTTTGCGGCGGGGATTGCAGTCTGTTCAACAGGACATTGTCATCCGAAAGTGATCGGTGCCATTCAAAAGCAATCCGCGAAGCTCCTGCATATGTCCGGAACAGATTTTTATTATACCGCGCAGGCAGGCCTTGCAGAGCGACTCACAAAGATAACTCCTGTGAGAGGGAAAAAGAAGCGTGCATTTTTCTCAAACTCCGGAGCTGAATCGATAGACGGTGCAATGAAACTGGCGCGCTGGCATACAAAGAGAAAGCAGTTCATTGCATTTTTGGGAGCATTCCACGGTCGCACGATGGGCGCGGTCTCTCTCACCGCAAGCAAGCCTGCGCAGAAGGCAAATTATTTTCCGACTGTTCCGGGCGTCACACATGTTTCATATGCATATTGTTATCGTTGTCCTTATAACTTGAAGAACGATTCGTGCGGAATGTATTGCGTTAAATGGATTGAAGATCAGATTTTCAAAACTATTGTTCCGGCGGAAGAGGTCGCGGCAATATTTGTGGAGCCGATTCAGGGAGAGGGCGGATATATCGTGCCTCCTTCCGCATTTCACAAGGAGCTCAGGGCGCTCTGCGACAAATATGGGATTTTACTTATAGCGGATGAAATTCAGAGCGGTATGGGCCGAACCGGAAAGATGTTTGCAATGGAGCATTTCGGAGTTGAGCCTGATGTAATTACAATTGCAAAGGGGATAGCATCCGGAATGCCCCTCGGTGCATTTGTCAGTTCTGCGGATGTGATGAGCTGGTCCCCCGGTGCACATGCATCAACATTCGGCGGAAATCCAGTTTCGTGTGAGGCCGCGCTTGCGACTATAAGTTTACTGGAAGAGAGCTTGATTGAAAACGCGGCAAAGCAGGGTGAATATATGATTTCAAAGCTGAGTGAAATGATAAATCGCTATGAAATTGTCGGTGATGTACGCGGAAAAGGTTTGATGATCGGCGTTGAAATCATAAAAGATAAACATACAAAAGAACGCGCGCCTGAAATCAGGAACAAAATTGTCCAAAAATGTTTTGAAAAGGGCTTGCTGATTCTCGGCTGTGGCGCAAACACGATTCGCTTTTGTCCATCATTAGTGATTAGTAGAGATGAAGCGGCCAAGGCTCTGGAGATATTCGAGGAATGTATTAAAGATATCTAAAGAACCTCTGAAAAATTGTTATTTTCGCTGTCATTGCGAGCCCCGAGCGAAGTCGAGGGGAGAAGCAATCCAGCGCAATCAATTGAATTCACTAGATTGCTTTGTCGCTTTCGCTCCTCGCAATGACATACGACTAGATTGCTTTGTCGCTTTCGCTCCTCGCAATGACATACGACTAGATTGCTTT
>CAZTCA010000047.1:0-5366 GCA_964612405.1 uncultured Pseudomonadota bacterium | reverse complement strand
GTCGCTTTCGCTCCTCGCAATGACATACGAGTAGAATTTTTCAGAGGTTCCCTAATCAGATCGGGCCATCGTATCTGCTGTTTCCGAAGGGATCGTTGGGATTTGTGCCGAAAATAAAACTGTCCGTTCCCGCGGTGCTTCTTATTATCATTGCGCCCATTGCGTAGAAACATACAGCCATCTCTACTGCGATTATTGCGATAGTAATCGGGGAGAGCTTGTTGTCTTCTGCGAGGTTAACCTGCGTCCTTGATTTTGCCAATACATTATCATCATGTACTGTATCTGCATAGGAAGTGTCAGGAGTATAACAAAGGATGTGAGACCCTTGTCTATAAGGAGCTTTGCCTGCGTATGAGGTATCGGGGGTATAACAAAGGACATGAGAAGATTCTTCACTGCTATCAACGAAAGATGCCTGAGCCGGTTCGCTTGTTTCAGGCAGACAGACCCCGTCGCCTTGAGATAAGACATCAATGCCTGGTGTGACCATTTGACAAGTACAACCCATAAGAATCTCCCAATGATTTCAGCGCGTTCTACAGCTTTATCGTCTTTTGTCAATAAAAGTTGCTAACTTTTTATATGTTGATAAGTAGGCAGAATCAGTGTAATTTTTTTTGCCGGCTATTGATAACGGAGGAGGAATACAATGCACGATTTTCTAAAAAAACTGGGGGTTCAGAAGACCAATTCTGGCGTCTATTGTGGTGGCTGGGTCAAAAAGCCCGGTGGCAAAGAACTGACATCCTATTCACCGATAGATGGCAAGCCGATTGCGAAGGTTATTCAGGCCGGTGTTAAAGATTATGATGAGGTCGTCGAAAAGGCCGAAGCGGCGTTCAAGAAATGGCGGATGATTCCAGCGCCCAAGCGTGGCGAGATAGTAAGGCAAATCGGAGAGAAACTCAGAGAGTATAAACATGAACTCGGACAGCTTGTAACGCTGGAGATGGGAAAGATCATTGCCGAAGGCGAGGGTGAAGTTCAGGAGATGATTGATATGGCAGATTTTTCGTGTGGCCTTGCCCGTCAGCTTTATGGCCTCACGATGCATAGCGAACGTCCGCGTCATCGCATGTATGAACAGTGGCATCCGCTTGGAACAATAGGGATTATATCTGCCTTTAATTTTCCGGTTGCCGTGTGGAGTTGGAATGCATTTATTGCCGCAGTTTGCGGTGACACCATGATATGGAAACCGTCCAGCAAGGCCCCCCTCACTGCAATTGCGGTACAAAATATCGTGGATCAGGTTGCAAAAGATAACGATATTTCAGGTGTCTTTAATCTAGTTATAGGCAGTTCAAAAGATGTTGGTGAAAAATTTATCGCCGACACAAGAATCCCCCTTATCTCAGCGACCGGTTCATGCAGAATGGGCCGCCGCATTGGTGAAGTGGTTGGAGGTCGTCTCGGGCGCTCTCTTTTAGAGCTCGGCGGAAACAATGCTATCATTGTAATGGATGATGCAAATCTTGATCTGGCAATTCCTGCGATACTTTTCGGATCTGTCGGAACTGCCGGTCAGCGTTGCACCTCCACGAGGAGATTATTCCTGCACGAAAAGATTGCGGATAAATTTACCGAACGCCTTGCGAAGGCATATTCACAGGTGAGGATAGGCGATCCTCTGGATTCAAAAACTCTCATGGGTCCGTTGGTCGATACAAAGGCGGTTGATGAGATGATGGCCGCGCTGGAAGGCATCAAGAAGGACGGCGGCGAAATTATTTATGGCGGGAAAAAACTGGATAAATTTGCAGGCGGTTGTTATGTCGAGCCGACAATCGTAAAGATAAAAAAGCAGGCGCGTCTGGTTTGTGAAGAGACGTTTGCTCCGATACTTTATGTTATGACTGTGAAAAATGCAGACGAAGCAATTGCTCTGCAAAATGATGTTCCGCAGGGGCTGTCGAGTGCGATGTTTACAACGAGCATGATGCATCAGGAAAGATTCCTCTCGCACGAAGGGAGTGATTGCGGAATTGCCAATATTAATATAGGAACATCCGGTGCCGAGATAGGTGGTGCGTTCGGCGGTGAGAAAGATACAGGCGGCGGACGCGAGGCGGGGAGTGACGCATGGAAGGCGTACATGCGCAGACAGACTAATACAATCAACTGGAGCAAAGAGCTGCCCCTCGCACAAGGAATTAAATTCGGAGAATAAAATGTCAGGAATAGGCGTAGTCCTAAATCCATATTCAAGGTCCTACAAGAAGAATCCCGTTCGCATGGAGAGGTTTGGATTTATTGTGGGCGACAAGGCCTCGTGCCACGTCACAAAAAGTCTCGAGGATCTTGCCGAGCTGGCAAAAGAATTCAAAGAGAAGGGGATTGAGATTCTTGGTATCAGCGGCGGAGACGGGACGATCCACGTTACGCTTTCAACTTTTTTGGATGTATATGGCGACACGCCGCTTCCAAAGATTGCTTTTTTACGCGGCGGGACGATGAACAACATTGCCAATACAATGAAGATCAAGGGTTATCCCGAAAAGGTATTATCAAACCTCATCACAAAATATCATTCCGATGAAGAGTTCCAGATGCAAGAAGTTGACCTTATCAACGTTAACGGGAGGCACGGCTTTCTGTGGGGGACCGGTCTCATATCGCGTTTTATCGAAGAATATTATAAAGGGACGCCGACACCTATAAATGCCGGAAAACTGCTTGCCTATTTTTTATCGAGTGCGGCATTCAACACGGATTTTATCTTAAGAATGTGCGAACGTTTTGATGCGAAGGTTACAGTGAACGGAGTTGAATGGCCGTATAAAAATTATGTTTCACTGCACGCGGGTTCCATCGAGACTTTTGGCCTCCACTTCGATCCGTTTCATCGCGCGCGCGAAAAAGCGGGACATTTCCATATGCTCGGTTGTTCGGCGACGCCTAGAATTGTCCTGAGTGGTTTTCCATGGATATTCATGAGAAAAAAAGTTCCGTCGGAGCATTATCTTGAGGATATAACAAACGAAGTAGTTATTGAGTTTGCTGAACCGATGAAGCATCAGCTTGACGGAGATCTTCAGCCGGCAACCGATAAAATAATCTTGAAGACAGGCCCCCGCCTCAAAGTTGTAGTCGTATAAAAGCCAGAACAATTCTCATTCTAATAAAACCAGTCATATAAATGACGGAACAGTTTTTATATACCCGCTGGTGTGGTTGTTAGAAATAATAATCAATAATATCAATAGGTTATATCTGCTAAAACTGGGCATTTGTGGCATATATGTTGCAGTAAGAACACTCAAGCGTTTCTCAATATAAAGGGGTGTTTCAATGAAAAGAACAGGGCGTTTAGTCGGGTTTTTGATTTTATCATTTTCGGTCATCCTTGTTTCAGCTTGTACCAAAGGAGCAGACACGTCCGTTCCAAAGGTTGCGGATGCGAGGGAGATCGGCATCGAACAGACAAACAGTGCCGGAGACCAAGGGGCTGATCAGATGGCAAGTGACGAAGAGTCCGTTGTGGATACAGACGAAGACGGGGTTATTGATCTGAAAGATAATTGTGTTGATGTAAAAAACGTCAGCCAATTGGATTCGGACGGAGATGGTCTTGGAGAACTTTGTGATAATTGTCCCTATGAAAAGAACCTAAACCAAAAAGATAACGATGGAGATATGGATGGGGATGTCTGTGATCCAGATGACGATAATGATGATGTTGCCGATGTGGTAGATAATTGCAAGTTTGTATATAATCAAGGGCAAGCGGATAGTGACGGCGATGGCATCGGAGATGTCTGTGACATAGACAACGACAATGATGGAATTTCGGATGAAAGAGATAATTGTCTGGATGTCGCGAATTCAAACCAGGCCAACGCAGACTCGGACAGCTTTGGTGATGTATGTGATGAAGATGCCGACAATGACGGTGTTCTCAACAGCTTTGACAATTGTGAAATTGTTGTAAATATTGATCAGAAGGATACTGACGGGGATGGTGTTGGGGATGTGTGTGAAAATGATATTGATGGCGATGGCATTACGGACGAAGTTGATAATTGTGGATATGTTTCAAATTTCAATCAGTCCGATATTGATGGCGATAGTGACGGCGATTTGTGTGATGACGATGCGGATGGTGATGGCCACTTGAATGGTGCGGACAACTGTCAGTTTGTGGCAAATCCGGATCAGAAAGACAGAACTAATGTTAAAGGGGCTGTGGCTTATTGGACTTTTGACGGCGAGGATCTTGATGAAGACAACCCTTTGGATATCGTTGGTGATAACCATGGCGCAAGCAATGATATTCAAATTGTAGAAGACGGTTTCTTGGGAGGCGCCCTCCAATTTAACGGAACATCAAGCTATGTAAATGTTTCACCGGTCAATCTGAGAGATGCGGTCACTGTTTCGGCGTGGGTCAAAAGATTGGGTAGCGTACCAAACACTTGGCAGATTGTGTTCATGCAGGGCACACAAATTGAGTTGGATGTTGGTAACTCAGGCGGTCTTCGAACCGGCATCAGCACTACTAATAGACATGTATTTAATTCCGGTACTGGAGTCAACGTTGGTGAATGGCACCACGTGGCCATGACTTATGATGGAATAAATATCAAATCATATATTGATGGAGTAAAAACAAGCACCAATAAGCATCCATATCCCGGACAGATAGCGACAGGAGCAAAAACCAATATCGGCACATATCTCAATAACTATTATTTTAACGGAATAATCGACGAAGTGATTGTTTTTGGTTCCGCACTTGCCGATTCTGATATCGAGCAAATTTATAATGATGGTCTTGCGGGCAAGAAGGGATTTCTTGGAAACGGCATAGGCGATGTGTGTGAATAATAATATTGCTTAAGGGGAGGGTTATGAAATTAAAAGGGCGTTTATTCAAATTCCTAATTCTGGCTATTCCGATCATCTTAATCTCGGCCTGTAACAAAGGTTTGGATGCTACTCCATCTGGCACTCCTGCTGAAGGAGATAGTGCATCGAGCGACAATCAGCAGGTAAAGGGACCGGAGGCCGCTGAAAAAATCACATTAACCGGCCTCAATCCGATGAGCGTTGGGGTCTACACAGATACGGATGATAAGGAATATCTGCTGATAGCCGATTACGATTCTAAAAAGATATACAGAGCGGAGATCGAGCCAGCAACCGGTGCGGTTATCGGCAATCCGGAGCTCTTAATTGGCGGCGGTACGACAACTCCACCGTTAGGTGTCGGCATAGATTCTTTAAACGCGAAACTGGATAGTATCAGTTCTATGAAGCAGGCATTTGGCGCGATATGGATCGAGGTGAGTATTTCGGAAAAATCCAGTCTCCTTAAATATTCTCTGGATTCCGGTAAGATCGAGACCATCTATTCATCGTCC
>CAZTCA010000046.1:0-11179 GCA_964612405.1 uncultured Pseudomonadota bacterium | reverse complement strand
GGCTAGAACTGCATCCTTGACTGAGGGGCGCAAAAGTGTATATTCCGCGCCGCACATAAACAAAAGGAGATACTATGACGATAAAGGTAGGAATCAACGGTTTTGGAAGAATTGGAAGGATCGTAACCCGCATTGCGGCCAACGACCCAATGATCCAATTTGTTGGAATCAATGACATTATTGACACTAAGACGATGGCCCATTTGCTCAAGTATGATTCAGTTTTGGGCCGCGCAAAGGTCTCTATTGAGGCAAAGGAAAACGCCCTCATAGTGAACGGCAAAGAGGTCCGTGTCACAAATGAAAGGGATCCTTCAAAGCTCCCATGGAAAGAACTTGGCGCACAGGTTGTGATGGAATGCACCGGTCTATTTGCAAGTAAAGAGAAGGCCGAAATGCACCTTGCGGCAGGGGCAAAGAAAGTGATTATCTCCGCTCCGGCCAAGGGCGATGTCGCCACGTTCGTAATCGGGGTAAACCACACGAATTATAAACCGGCCGAAGATCACATTATTTCAAACGCATCCTGCACAACCAACTGTCTGGCTCCGGTTGCAAAGGTTTTAAATGACAATTTTGGCCTCGAGCGCGGTTTCATGACAACAATCCATTCTTATACAAACGATCAGAGGCTGGTGGACGGACCTCATAGTGATCTCCGCCGTGCGCGTGCAGGTGCCATGTCACAAATTCCAACAAGCACCGGAGCCGCAAGAGCAGTCGGTCTGGTTCTGCCGGAATTAAAAGGCAAATTAGACGGTTTTGCAATCCGCGTCCCTACTCCGGACGTTTCATGTGTTGACCTGGTCTGCACATGCAAAAAGCCGGTCACCGTTGAGACCGTCAACGCCGCACTGAAAAAGGCGGCCGAAGGTGAAATGAAAAACATTCTAGGTTATTCAGAGGAAGAACTGGTCTCCGTTGATTATATCGGCAATACCCATTCTTCTATTGTTGACGCCGCCTACACAAAGGTGATCGACAATATGGTAAAGATACTGACCTGGTATGATAACGAGGTCGCCTTCTCAGTGAGAATGACTGAGCTCGCAAAATTTATCGGAGAGAAGTTATAACGCATGGGCATTAAGTATATTGACGAGCTTCAGCTGGAAGACAAGCGTGTCTTCATCCGTGTCGATTTTAATGTCGCCATGAAGGACGGAAAGATCACGGACGATACACGTATCCGCGCGGCCCTTCCCACAATCAAATACGCCATAAAAAATAAGGCGCGCCTGATTCTTGCTTCGCATCTTGGCCGTCCGAAGGGTGTCGGTTTTGAAGAGGCATTCTCAATGGCGCCGGTTGCGGAGAGGTTGAGCGAGCTATTAAAATCCGACGTTATTTTTACGGAGGATTGTGCCGGCGATGCGGTAAAGAAGCTCTCGCGTGATCTGACCGCAGGACAGGTGATGCTCCTCGAGAATTTACGTTTTCACGAAGAAGAGAAGAAGAACAATAATGATTTCTCAAAAGAGTTGGCAAGTTTTACCGATGTTTATATCAACGATGCATTCGGTACGGCCCACAGGGCGCACGCATCAACTGTCGGCATGGCAAAATTTGTCGCTGTAAAAGGGGCCGGCTTTCTAATGAAGAAGGAATTGGAGTTCTTGGGTAAGATTGCAACGAACCCTGAGAAACCATTTTTGGCAATACTCGGCGGCGCAAAGGTCTCAGATAAAATAGGGGTATTAGACAACCTCTTAAATTTTGTGGATTCAGTAGCTATTGGTGGCGGAATGGCCTTCACTTTTTTAAAGGCGCACGGAAAAGAGATAGGCAGGTCCATGTTTGAAAAGGATAAGCTGAGGGTGGCTTCAAAGATACTGGAACGGGCAGGTAGTAAAGAGATAGAGATTGTTCTGCCGGCGGATCACGTTGTCGCCGCGGAGCCTTCTGATAATGCCACCACAAAAATCACAGATGATGCAAATGTACCTGCAGATATGATGGGCCTTGATATTGGCCCTAAATCCGTTGTAGAGTTCACCAAAGCCATCCGGGGGGCCAAAACGATCTTCTGGAACGGGCCGGTTGGAGTCTTTGAAATGAAACCCTTTGAGAACGGGACGATTGAAGTCGCAAGAGCAGTCGCCTCATCAAAGGGGACAACCGTTATCGGGGGCGGCGATTCTATTGCGGCAGTAAATAAGGCCGGAGTTGCAGATAAGATCAGCCATATTTCTACCGGAGGCGGCGCCAGCCTTGAATTTTTAGAGGGAAAGAAATTGCCGGGGATTGCGGCATTAGAAGTTTAGATTGGAGGATTGAAAAATGTTAACACCGTTTATAGCTGCCAATTGGAAGATGAATAATACGGTTCAGGAGTCCCTTCTGCTCATCGCAGGGCTTCAGAATCATATTAAAGTAGCGGGTGTTGTTGAGGTTGGGATCGCCCCACCGTTCACATCTCTCTATTCTGCCGGGGTTACGCTGGCAGATACGGAGATCACCCTAATCGGCCAGAATATCTCATGGGAAGATAAAGGAGCATTCACAGGCGAGATCTCCGGTACATTTTTGAAAGATGTCGGTTGTAAATATGTAATTATCGGCCACTCTGAGAGGCGAAAGATTTTCAAAGAAACAGATGAGATGGTTAATAAAAAGATATGCGCCGCGCTCAGACACGATTTGATTCCGATTATGTGCGTCGGCGAAACTCTCAAAGAACGCGAGAGCGGAAAGTTTGAGGAAGTTATTGAGGCACAGTTGAAAAACGGGCTTGTGGGCCTTGGGATCAAGGATATGCATAATTTTGTTATTGCATATGAGCCGGTTTGGGCAATCGGAACCGGTAAAAATGCAACACCCAAGGAAGCGGAAGAAGCACATCATTTTATTAGAAATTATTTAGCAAAGCTTTTTGATTCGCCAACCGCCAATAATGTCAGAATTCTTTATGGCGGAAGTGTTAAGGCGTCAAATTGCCAGGAAATATTAACTCAACCAAACGTAAACGGTGCATTGGTCGGAGGGGCCGCTCTGGAGGCAAAGGGTTTTTCAGATATCGTCGCCCAAGCAGTGCACAAGGAGATGTAAAACTATGACAACATTTTTAGTTATCTTTCATTTTGTGGTATGCCTGCTCCTGATAGGGCTGATTCTTCTACAGTCCGGCAAAGGTGCGGACATGGGCGCAGCCTTCGGAGGCGCCTCGCAGACTGTTTTCGGAAGCAGGGGGCCGGCAACGTTTTTAAATAAATTTACGGCAATCGTTGCGGTTCTGTTTTTGACTATATCAATCTGGCTGGCTCAGATCGCGAGAAATGTTTCGGTAGAATCTGTTGTTGATACATTGCCGGCGGCCGAAGAAATGGCCCCAGCAGTTGATGCTACAACTGATGGCGCCGCACCGGAGGCAACTCTCCCCTCTGAAGAAGCGAAGTAGTTTTTGAAAACTTGCCCGGGTGGCGGAACGGCAGACGCGTACGTTTGAGGGGCGTATGGGGAAACCTGTGTGGGTTCGATTCCCACCCCGGGCACAATCTAGTTTGTTGGTGCGTTTGTTCCTTAGCCCCATGGTAAAAACTTAATGTATACAATCCCCTCGACACTCGAAAAGAGACTTCTTTCTTATGTTAAGAAAACGTATCTCCCCAAGGGGAGGGTCAATCCAAAGACAGCCGATCAATTTAATGCAAAGGATTTGAAGTTCTTTGCGCGCGGTATTGCCGATATGTCGGCCTATTTCACCTCTGAGAGGTCATCTCTTCCCAAGAATTATTTAAATATGAAAGAGCTCAGGGCCGGCTATCTCCTCTATTTTGTTATTACCAATTATCTGAAAGTCCAGTTTTGCCTAGATGAGAGCGGGGCAAAAGACCGCTTCAAGGGAGATTTAAATATTTTAGATGTTGGTTGTGGCCCGGGGGCAGCGAGCCTCGCTTGTGCAGATTATTTTAGAGACAGGCATCTCAATGTCACCGCAATCGACCAAAACATTGGGGCATTAAAAGATGCTAAACAGCTCCTCTCGGATAAATCTCACGTCGATTTATATACACTATATTCAAATATTAAACCAAATCGAGTTACCCCACTCATAAACGGTGAAAGAAGGATTAAAGATAAAAAATTTAATATCGTTATTCTGGAAAATTTTCTAAGCGAGCTTAGGGAGTTGGATGATCGCAAGGTGATTGTCGAGGCACTCTACGCAAACCATCTTAAAGATGATGGTATTATAATTATCATTGAGCCGGCCCTTCGCTGGACCACCCGCGACCTGATGAGACTCCGTGATATAATTCTACAACCAACGCACCAACGCACCAACCTGCCTGCCGGCAGGCACGGCGCACCAACGCACTGTCTGGCCCCCTGCCTTCACACCAACCCCTGTCCAATGCTCATCGCAAATAAGCGCGACTGGTGTCATATGTATCTTGATTGGGAGCGCCCAAAGATAATAGAAGAAATAGATAAACTGATCGGTAATCGTAAAGAATATATCAAATTCTCCTATCTCATCCTCGAACGAACGCACCAACGAACGAACGCACCAACGCACCAGTGGCGCGTTGTCTCCGCTCCAATGTATTCCAAAGGAAAAACCGAGCTCCTGCTTTGTAATAATACTGGATTGAAAAAGCTGACAAGACAGGAGAAAGACGTATCGCCGACAAATAAGGATTTCAACCACATCACAAGGGGTTCTATCGTAGATTATTCTGGCGGGGGTTCTTTGGGCAAGTATCAGGAATTTAAAATCATAAAAACTTCCGGCTAGACGCTCTCTCTCAATCTATCAATCAACTCAAACATATCCTTGGGGACGCTGGACTCGAGCTCTACCTTTTTTCCGCCATTTGGATGATTAAAAACAATCTCTGCGGAGTGAAGAGCCTGTCTCGGAAATTTAATCTTTCCGTGGATGTTGTAAACTTTATCACCGACAAGCGGATAGCCAATCGATGCAAAATGTATTCTGATCTGATGCGTGCGTCCGGTTTCAAGCCACGCCTTGAGAAGTGTGGCATTATCATAACGCTCAATCACTCTGAAATGTGTAACCGCATCTTTCCCCTCTTTTGAAATGCCAACCTTCTTCCCAAAACCGAACTCCCCCTTCTCAATCGGCAGATCTATCGTGCCGGCCTCTTTCTCAATCGCCCCTTCCACGACCACCAGATATCTCCTCTTCACAACATGCGATTTGATGTCTTCAACAAGTTTTTCGCCGATCTTTGATTTTGCAAACATCACCAGCCCGGTTGTCTCTTTATCAAGCCTGTGAAGCGCCTTAACATAAGATCCGCTTGACCCCGGGTGTTTGCGTTTCAGATATTCCATCACGTCGGTGAAGAATGTCTTGGTTGATCTGTCTCTTGCGGTGACAACTATCCCCCTCGGCTTATTCGCCACCAGAAGGTCCCTATCCTCATAAACAATGTCTATAAATCGTTTGCTCATATTAGTTTTTGCGTTGCCTTTTTCTCCTTCTATGTTATATTACACGGCACTATGCCAAATATCAATATAATTGGCCTTGAGGCCGAAATTCCTGAAAATTGGAGCGTGCAGGGGATGTTGACACTAACCCTCCCCAGCCCGGACAAAAACGTCCGCCCAAACGTGATTCTAACCAAAGAGTTTCTGCCACGCCCCATGGAGCTGGCGGAATATTTTGGACGGATAAAAGAATCGATCCAAAAGAGGGGTATCAAAGACTTAAAGATCTCCGATGAAAAAGATGTGGCAATCTCCGGCGTCAGAGGAAAGATGATGATCTGTTCCTGGGATGTTTCTGCCATGGCCGCAATGCTGGGCAAGGATAAACAGGAAAAGCTCGATCACATCAAGCCGGGTCAGCAGGTCAAACAGGTTCAGGTGACACTTTTAAAGGACCAATTGGCCATAAACATGACAGCCAGCTTCCCGTCTGAAAAGTTTGATATATATTACAGGCCGTTCCAGCAGTTTTTGAAGACCCTAAAGATCAGCTAAAGAAGCTCTGAAGAATTGTTATTTCACTGTCATTGCGAGGAGCGAAAGCGACGAAGCAATCTAGTGAATTCAATTGGTTGCGCTGGATTGCTTCGCCCCCTTGGGGCTCGCAATGACATGCAAGGAGAATTCTTCAGAGCTTCTTTAAATCTGTTTCTGATAAACTTTCACAGAATCTTCCAACGCGGGGATGAGCTCTTTTGCCCAGTCAAAGATCTTCTCTTTGTCGACTTCTCCGATATCGTGGACCAATTGGTTTCTGATTAGAGCCAGATTCTTGCAGGAGCTCATCAGTTTTTTTGTGACTATCTTTTCGTCTGCCAAGATCGGCATGATGTCCTGATAGGTTGTCGGTTTTTTAAATCCTTTAGAAGATATGATGTGGCCGCCAACGTCTAAAACGCTTTCTGCCGCCAGCTGAAGAAATCTCTCCATAGCCGCACTTAATATTTCATCCGAACAGACTTTCTTTTTTCCGCCCTTCTGAATGGTTTTCAGCTGTCTTGCATATATCTTGATCTTCTCTACTTTTAAATTAATCGTCTCTGAGTCTAACACTATGCACCTCCTTGGCAAATGCTTCTTAAATAAGAGGTATCCAGATATTCACCCACAATCCCGTGTTCAATCTTAACCCTCATAATTTCATCTCTTGCAAAAACCAATTGTCCCCTACTGACCGCTTCAAAAGAATCCTGAAGATTGGAGGTGTTCAGGTTTACAATCTGCGCATCCCCAAAAATCCAATTCAACCCTTCTGCAAGTTTTTTTTCTTGTTCGAACCAGCTAGGCTCGTCGGAATTAAAAAGAATTGCAATTTTTACCTGATTGGATTCGTCAGTCACCTGCTCTGGGCGGGCATTGATAGCATAGGCCGATTGTATGAACCGCTGTCTTTGAACGAAAGACTTCAACTGCCTTATTTGTGACTCCGGGGTTATCACTTTTCGCCCCCTTTTTACACGTCTAGGTTTTTCACACTCAATGCGTTCTTCGCAATAAAATCACGCCTTGGTTCCACCTGATCTCCCATGAGTATGGAGAAAATACTATCCGCTTCCACCGCGTCTTCAATT
Organism: uncultured Pseudomonadota bacterium; assembly: GCA_964612405.1. Lineage (GTDB taxonomy): Bacteria > UBA10199 > UBA10199 > 1-14-0-20-49-13 > CAZTCA01. Next base: position 4,148 of record CAZTCA010000046.1, on the reverse strand, counting down.
TTCACCTTAAGGAGAGTTCTGGATTCCGGGTCCATCGTTGTCTCCCAAAGCTGGCCGGGGTTCATCTCTCCCAAGCCTTTATATCTCTGAATGGACTGGCCTGATCGCCCCTCTTTCAACACAAATTCCCTAACCATTCTTAGAAATACAAATTCATGTTTCTGATCATCCTTCGTGATAATATACGGGGCCGCTCCTGCCTCCTTAAATGCCTCCCTGAGCTTTTTTAATTCCTTCACTTCTGCTGATTCTAAAAAGTTGACATCTATCACAGTTTGCCTGCCGGATCCGCGCCAGATTGTTTTGTATATAATTTTATTGCTGTCGTGTTCCGGATCATTTACTGACTCAACTTCAAAATCGCCGCTGTCGGGGAATATCTTTTTCAAGTGGTCTGCAATTTTATCAAGCTCGGCATCGATCTTCTTCGGCTTGTTTAATAGTTCCGGAGTGATACTACTTACCGTAACCATCACATCAATAATGCGCGGGTCTCTTTTGCGTGCAACCACGTCTAGAATTTTGTCGTATTGAACAATCTGTTTAACCAGTCTCCCCAGCACTTTACCGGAAAACTCTTTAGTCTTGGACTTTACCTTCAGGCCGTCTACGCCCAGCTCAATTAAATGATCTTCCAACATCACATCATCCTTCAGATATTTTTCGGATTTACCTCTCTTAACGCGATAAAGCGGCGGTTGTGCGATAAAGAGGTGGCCGCCGGTGATAACTTCCGGCATCTGACGATAGAAGAATGTTAGAAGCAGTGTTCTGATGTGGGAACCGTCCACGTCAGCGTCGGTCATGATTATTATACTGTGGTATCTTAGCTTAGTGACGTCTCTCTCCTGTTCGTTCCCGACCCCAACACCAAGGGCCGTGATAATTGTCTTAATCTCCTCGTTGCCGATCATCTTATCAAAACGTGCCTTTTCAACGTTTAGTATCTTCCCCTTCAACGGAAGAACCGCTTGATTTCTGCGGTCTCTTCCCTGTTTCGCGCTATTATGAACAAACACACCGCAAGCCAGTGCAAAATTATGCGTCCCCCCCACCTCTAAATCGTAAACATCTGTCTTTTTATCAATCTTTTCAACCCTCACCACTTTATGATTGTGATACTTCACCGCCTCTAGCATCTGTCCACGATCTCCTCCAAAAAACCTCTCAACAAACGTATCTACTTTTAAAAGGTTGCTATCTCTTTTGCTTCGACGGAGAGATTCATATTCATCCAGACTACCGCTTTGATCTAAAATCCGCTTTGCGAAAGCCAAGGGTGCCAACGCGGCGCCTGGTGCTAAACTGGAAGCCGAAGTATACCTTCCGTCTGGGGTCCTAAATAAATGATCCGGAGTGCAAACAACTTCAGCACCACTGTCTAACACAACCTTTACAACAGAAGTCTTTTGTTTTGTCCTTCTTGGATTAAGTACCTCAGCAATTTTGATGCGGTTTTCGGCGCCCAGTGTGTAACAATAATTTCTCTTCCCAGCACTATGTTCCCCAACCAGTTCTTTAAACGATAAGGATCTACCGTCGACTAGAGCAACCCTTGTGTCTCCAGAAAAACATCCTCCGGCGCTATCGCCTTCCACAAGATACAATTCGCAATTTGCCGGATCTCTCTCCTGACAATCCGCCAATTTCCCGGGCAGGGCGCTTCCTTCTAAAGCAGACTTTCTTCTGACAAGATCCCGCGCTTTTCTGGAGGCCTCTCTTGCCCTCGTTGCCTCAACCGCTTTTCCAATAATCTTTCTTGCCACCGGCGCATGACGCTCACAGAAGCTTAAAAGTTTTTCGTAGACGACCTGTTTTACCAGCCCTTCTACTTCCGAGTTCCCAAGCTTTCCTTTGATCTGTCCTTCAAACTGCGGGTTTGGCACCTTCACAGAGACCACTGCCGTCAGGCCTTCTCTGATATCTTCTCCTTGCGGAGGCTTATCAACTTTCTTGAAAAGATCTGTTGAGTTCGCAAATTGATTAACGGCTCTTGTCAAGGCTGACTTAAAGCCGGTGAGATGGGTTCCGCCTTCATGAGTATTAATATTATTGGCAAACGAGAATATATTTTCATTATAGCCGTCGTTCCACTGCATGGCGACTTCCACAACCACATCGTCTTTCTCTGCTTCAAAATATATCACTTTGTCATGAAGCGGAGTCTTCTTTTTATTCAAATGTTCAACAAAACTCTGGATTCCCCCCTCATAACAAAACTCATGGCTTTTATCATTTTTCTCATCAGTAATAGTAATTTTAATATTTTTATTTAGGAAGGCCATCTCCCTTAATCTCCCGGAGAGAGTCTCGAAATTATATTCGGTTGTCTCAAATGTCTCGGCGCTCGGCGTGAAGGTAATCTTTGTGCCGGTCTTGTCGGATTTGCCAATCACTTTCAGCGGTGCTTTTGGAGCCCCCCCTTTATAACTCTGTTCGTAAACTTTACCGTCGCGCCTGATTTCAAGATGCAATTCTGAGGAGAGCGCATTAACCACCGAGGCCCCCACACCATGCAGGCCGCCAGAAATTTTATATGCACTATGTTCAAACTTGCCGCCTGCGTGAAGTTTTGTCATAACCACTTCTGCCGCCGAAACTTTTTCGGTCGTGTGCATATCCACAGGAATGCCGCGCCCGTTATCCTCAACCGTAACTGAATTGTCTATATGGATTGTAACGTTGATTGTATTGCAATACCCTGCCAAGGCTTCGTCTACGGAATTATCTACTAATTCATAGACAAGGTGGTGGAGGCCGGACGTGCCGGTTGAGCCGATATACATCGCCGGCCTTTTCCTGACCGCGTCAAGCCCTTCTAATACCTTAATTGTGGATGCGTCGTACGAATGCCCCTGTTTTACAGGTGGGGCCTTCTTCTTGGTCTCTTTTGCCACATCAGTCCTCCTGGTCGCCATAATGGGATGGAGAGGTAACAAAAATGGGAATATAAGTCTAGTTTTTTGGGTTTTTTAGGCCTAAATCCTCATCGGCATGACCACAGACAAAAAACCCTTGTCAAATTCAGACCTTATGATGCATGGTGTGGTGTCGTTTTTGAGCTCCATTGTCACTTTTTCGTCTTGGATTACACCTAATACGTCAATAAAGTATCTGGCATTAAAACCGACGTCAAATTTTTCGCCTTTATAGACACATGCCGTCTCTTCATTTGCCTCTCCCAAGTCAGGGTTAGAAGACATCAAATCCAGATTGCCGGATGATATTTGAAGTTTTACGCCCTTGGCGCGATCGTCGGCCATCAGTGATACCCTTTTTAGAGATTGAATAAATTGTTGTCTATCTACAATAACCACTTTTTTATTATCTTTGGGTATCACTTGTTTATATGGGGGGAATTGACCGTCAACCAATCTACACACCAGGCTCGCCGCTTTTGTGTTGGCCGAAATTGTTTTTTCCCCGATCTGCATGGAAAAATCTCCTTCATGGTCTTCTAACAACTTTTTTAATTCCCACACACCCTTCTTCGGAAGAATTACACCCTTTGGTAGTTTAAATTTTCCCTTAACGGCCCTTTCGGACATTGAAAGTCTGTGACCGTCGGTCGCAACCATTCTGATTCCGGAAACCGAACCGTTGGTGGCTTCCTCTAAATATACCCCATTAAGTGTATATCTTGTCTCATCATTCGACATTGCATAAGAAACCTTGCTAATCATTTCCAAGAAATCTTTTGCGTCCATATTATAGACTGGACCGTCTGCGGCCGGCATTGTTGGGAAATCTTCATGCCCAGCTCCAACCATCTTAAACTTTGACTTGCCGCACAAAATATTTACCCAATTATTAGATAACACCTTTATCGTCACCAGGTCTTCTGGTAATTCTTTGGCAATATCATAGAGCCCGCGCGCCTGAATGACTATCTTCCCCGGCTTCATAACCTCTGCCTGATGATGAGAAATCACTCCAACCTCCAAGTCTGTCGCAGAAAAAGAGACGGTCTTCCCTTTTGCCTCTATTAGAACGCTGGCCAAGATTGGCATTGTAGATTTCTTTTCAACAACACTCTGAGTTAGATATAGACCGTTTACTAAATCTGTTTTTTGGATTTTAAATTCCATTTTTCCTCCTATTATTTAATATATATAAGTAAATAGTAGTATTAGTAGTGGTTGTGGATA
>CAZTCA010000045.1:0-11236 GCA_964612405.1 uncultured Pseudomonadota bacterium | reverse complement strand
GACTCTGTGTGAGGGATTGTCGTTACTTCTGCGAATCTCTTCGCAAATGACTTCCGCCTCTTTTGTCAATTCCCCCTGATCAAAAAGAGAATTCTGAACTGCGTCGGCAAGTATCTCCAATCCTTTATCGGCATATCTGCTTGCCATATTTATATAGAAAACGGTCTGATCAAAGCTTGTATATGCGTTTACCTCTCCGCCGGCCGCCTCAATATCTCCGGCGATTGAACCGACAGGCCGCGTGGGCGTCCCCTTGAAGATCATGTGCTCGATCACGTGGCAGATTCCGGCCTCTTCGTCCGTCTCAAATGCCGACCCGGCCTTGACCAGAATATTGAATGAAATCACAGGGGCCGCATGGTTCTCTTCCAGGAGGACTGTCATGCCGTTCGGGAGTGTCTCTTTTCTTATCTTCATATGTTTTCCTAGTGCTTGATTTTATAGCAGAATTTTACTATCCTTACCATAACCATTATGAATTTAGAATTAAAAAAGATGACCATAAAAGATCTTGAGCGCGAGGTCCGGCGGCATAACCGGCTCTATTTTATCGACCATAAACCGGAGATTTCGGATTATGAATTTGACCGGTTGGTGGAGGAGCTCAAAAAACGTAAACCGGATTCAAAGGTTTTGTCTGAGGTTGGCAACGATCTCAGCGGAACCTTCAAAAAAGTGACGCACGACACTGAGATGCTCTCTCTTGATAAGGCTTATGATGAAAAGGTGATGAATGACTGGACGGAAAAATTTGAAGGAGACGTCATTGCTTCGCCAAAGGTTGACGGTTGTGCAATTTCTTTAAAATATGATTCGGGCGGAAAACTTTTTCAGGCGGCAACGCGTGGTAACGGCCTTGTCGGCGACGAAATGACCGCGAATGCCAGATTTATAAAAGACATTCCGCAGAAAATCAGTTTAAAAAATGTTGAGATACGGGGCGAGGTCTACATGCCACTCTCCATATTCAAAAAATATGAAAAAGAGTTTGCAAACCCGAGAAATCTTGCGGCAGGTGCAATGAAACAGAAAGATCCGGAAAAAACCGGTGAATATAAATTATCTTTCTGGGCATATGACCTCATTGGCTCCGGCAAAAAGAGTGAGGCGGAGAAATTTGGGCTATTAAAGGAGAACAGATTCCCCGTGGTTGAGTGGAGAGTTATCTCTAAAGACGGCATCCAGAGCGCATTTGACGGGTTTCATGCAAAGAGAGATAAATTTGATTATGAAACCGACGGCGTTGTCTTCAAGGCAAACAATGTGGGCGAGCAGGAACGGCTTGGAAACACGGCGCATCATCCGCGCTATGCAATTGCATACAAATTTCAGGGCGATTCGGGGACGACGACTATAAATGATGTTGAGTGGAGTGTTTCGCGCACCGGAGTTATAACGCCGGTTGGAGTTGTTGAGCCGGTGGAGCTGTCAGGTGCGTCGGTGACACGCGTCTCTCTGCACAATTATGGTTTGATGAAAGAGCTTGGCATTTCAAAAGGGGCTAAGGTTTTGATGATGCGAAGGGGCGGTGTGATACCGAATCTCGAAAGTGTTGTGAAGCCGGGCAAGGGTTCGTTTGGTGCTCCAAAAAAATGTCCGTCGTGTGATGCGGCAACAGAGGTGAGAGACGACTTTCTTTATTGCACAAATCCAAAAAATTGTCTCAAGACTCGTATTGGTGAGCTGAAACATTTTGTCCAGACGGTCGAGATTGATGGATTTGGCGATAAACTGATCGAAAAGTTATATGAGACCGGTCTTGTGACAGACCTGTCGATGTTTTATGAGCTGAAAGAGGAGGATCTGATTGGTCTTGAGAGGATGGGTGACACGCTTGCCGCAAAGCTGGTCAGAAATGTGGGCCTCAGGCGGGAATTGCCTCTGGACATGTTTTTGCGGTCGTTTGGGATTAGAGAACTGGGCAAACACGCATCAAAGATATTGGCCGAAGAATGTGGTACACTGAAGGATGTCATGAATGTAAAGAGCGAGGAGCTCTCCGCGATTCATTCGATTGGTGATATCATTGCGGGCGAGGTTGTCGATGGCCTGAAGAATAAAAAACCGTTAATAGATAAACTTTTGAAGCAAGTGAAAGTTCTGCCGTACAAAAAGAAGAAGGCTACCGGTGCGCTTGCGGGAAAATCATTTTTGTTTACGGGATCGATGATGGAGATGGAGAGGGGTAGGGCGCAAAAGATGATCGAAGAAATGGGTGGTGTTGCGGCGGGTTCTGTGACAAAAGATCTCGACTATCTTGTTGTCGGTGACGGTGGTGGATCGGGTTCCAAGCTGGACAAAGCAAAAAAACTTGCGGCCTCCGGCGGAAGGGTGAAGATTTTGTCTGAAAAGGATTTTATAAAATTAGTAAAATAGCATGTCATTGCGCTTGCCCGCCGAGTTTTAGTGGCGGGAGCCCGAAGGGCGTGGCAATCTCATGCACCGAGCACAGGAGATTCTTCGTTTCACTCAGAATGACATACACAAAATATGCTACCTGAAGAATACATAAATATCCCCGAAGATGAACTGAAGTCGCGTATTAAGAAGGCGAAGTTTCGGCTTGGAAGGGAACTGGTCATCCTTGGGCACCACTATCAGCGTGAAGAGGTGATACAATTTGCGGATTTCAAGGGGGACAGTTTTGGCCTCTCCAAGATGGCATGCGAGCAGAAGAGCGCAAAGTATATTGTCTTCTGTGGCGTCCATTTTATGGCCGAGGCGGCACGAATCCTCGCAAAGCCGGATCAGAGGGTGTTTGTACCGGACATGAAGGCCGGTTGTCCGATGGCAGATATGGCATCGATCGATGAAGTTGAAGAGGCGTGGAAAACCCTCGGAGAATCCGTAAACATAAAAAAAGTAATTCCAATCACGTACATGAATTCCAGCGCAGATCTCAAAGCGTTTTGTGGGAGAAATGGTGGCGCCGTCTGTACATCATCCAATGCTGAAAAGGTTTTTGAGTGGGCGTTTGGTCAGGGCGAAAAAATATTTTTCTTCCCCGATGAGCATCTCGGAAGAAACACCGCGAATAAATTGGGGATAAAACACGATGAAGCAGTCCTCTATAATTCAATTAACGCACCAACGCACCAACGCACCAACGTACTACTCTGGAACGGCTTCTGCCACGTCCACACGCATTTCACACAGGAACATATTAGGAATGCCAGAAAAGAATATAAGGGTTGCAAAATTATTGTCCATCCTGAGTGCAGAGAAGACGTTGTGAGCATGTCTGACGCGAGCGGATCGACAGATGCGATATGCAGGTTTGTGATCAACGCGCCAAAAGGTTCAACGATTGTGGTGGGGACGGAAATCAACCTCGTCAACAGGCTGGCCAGTGAGAATCCGGACAGAAAGATAGTCCCGCTTGCAAGGTCGCTCTGCCCTAATATGTTCAGAGTCTCTTTGAATAATCTCTGTTTTGTCCTTGAGAATCTGGTCGAAGAAGAATTTGTTAATGAGGTGAAGGTTGATGAGGCGGTGGCAAATGATGCCAGAAGCGCCCTACAATGCATGCTAAACGTGACCTAGCAAGTCTTTGTTATCATTCAGTAAATTATAATCATATGTGAATATACAATGGCTTATTTAAGGTATAATAGTATATTAATAGATATATAATTAGATATAATAAGGTATAACAAAAAGATAGCGAGAAACAATCGGGGGACCTCCTGCCGATAACCATTATGTATGGGTATAGGCACATATGAACCTAAAGTTGTAGGCAAGGTCGGCGGCGAACCGGTCTATGAGAGTGACTATCTTGCGGACGAGAGTGCCGTGTTGACAGCCCTCGGTGAGTTTGCCTCATATGCCCTCGGTAAGAAAACCAAAGAAAAAGATTTTTTCATGCTTGCCATGCAGGCGATGTCGAATCTTGCACGTGCTGTACTGGGTTCGAGTTCTTTCTGGGCCGGCGTTTCAAGATTTAAATCAGGCCTCTCCAGTTGGTCCTTATCAATGAGTGACCTGAGAAGTGAGATTCCATCTGAAGTGTCAAAAGTATTTGCACCGGGAGATCCTGCGGGTGATGAAGCGGCCCAACAGGAGGCGGCACGGTTAATGGCACTTTCAAAAAATGCGCAAACAGGTGCTGAGGCGGCTGCCGGATTAAGCTAAAGAACCTCTGAAAAATTGTATAGTATGTCATTGCGAGGCTGGAGGCCGAAGCAATCCAGTGTAATCAATTATATTCACTAGATTGCTTCGTCGTCCCGCCATTCGGCGGGACTTCTCGCAATGACGTTGAAATTAGCAATTTTTCAGAGGTTCCCCAAACCTCTGAAAAATTGTATAGTATGTCATTGCGAGGCTGGAGGCCGAAGCAATCCAGTGTAATCAATTATATTCACTAGATTGCTTCGTCGTCCCGCCATTCGGCGGGACTTCTCGCAATGACGTTGAAATTAGCAATTTTTCAGAAGTTCCCCAAACCGATGCCGTCAATTTTTGAACCGCACTTGGGGCAGGTTGAATCTTTTGAGACCTTATTAAAGCCGACGTCAAATCCAAAACGTTCGATCAATTTTTCGTTACAGTTCCAGCAAAAAGTACTCTCTCTGTCATCGCCCGGGAGATTTCCGACATAGACATATTTTAAGCCCGCCTCTCTTCCGATATCACAAGCGCGCGCCAGCGTTTTAGCAGGAGTGGCGGGCGTCTTGTCCATTTTATACTGCGGGTGGAATCTTGAGATATGCCACGGGATATCTTTGCCGATAGAGGCGATAAATGATGCAATCTGTTTCAGCTCGGCCGTACTATCATTCATTCCGGGGACGATCAGAGTCGTGACCTCAATCCAGATTCCCAGTTCCTTCATATATGAAATTGAATCGAGCACGCCGGAGAGATCCCCCTTGATTATTTTCTTATACGTTTCTTTGTTGAATGTTTTGAGATCGACATTTGCGGCAGAGAGTAGGGGACGCATGTCAGATAGCATTTCGCGTGTCATGAAACCATTTGTGACGAAGATGTTTTCTATCCCCTTGGGTTTAGCGATAGTCGCAACATCACGGGCGTATTCATAAAATATCGTCGGTTCGGTATATGTATATGCGATTGTCTTGCATCCCGTTTTATGGGCCGCATCAACAATTTCATTCGGCACTGTCTCTGGTCTCTGGTCTCTGGTCTCTAGTCTCCGGTCTCTAGTCTCCGATCTCAAACGCTGCGATATATCCCAGTTTTGGCAAAACTCACACTGAAAGTTACAGCCGAGCGTTGCAAGAGAGAATGATTTTGAGCCGGGGTAAAAGTGGAATAGAGGCTTTTTCTCAATCGGGTCCACGGCCGTGGCGCAGAGTTTGCCATATAAAACAGAGTAGAGCGTTCCGCCTTTGTTCTCGCGAACCATACAGATACCGCGCCCGCCGTCCTTGATTTTGCATTTATGCCTGCAGAGATAACACTCTACGGAATTTTCAGAGATTTTTTTATAGAGTCTTGCTTCAAACATTTTATGGTCTTATTTTCAGCTCGCCCACGTCGATATCAAATCTTTTTATCATGCTGGCGAGTGTTGTACGTGATATTTTGAGCTTGCGCGCCGCCTCGGAGATGTTTCCGTTGGAGCTTTTCAGTGCGTTACAGATGACATCCTGTTTTTGGCCTGCCATCGATTCCGGTAAATCTTCGCCCGATAGAGAGAGGTTGCTGAATGTTATGTCGTCTCCCGCGATCTCTTTTTTGTCAGAGATAAGAATCGCCCTCTGGATTGTATTTTTCAGCTCACGGACATTTCCCGGCCAGTCATAGGCAAGCATCTTATTCATTGCGGCGCTATTCACGGTCTTCAAAACACCTTCCGGCAAAAGCTCTTCCAATAGATGTTCCACAAGAAGCGGAATATCCTCTTTCCTCTCTCTGAGCGGCAGAATATTGATCGGAATTACATAAAGCCTGAAAAAAAGATCCTCACGGAAGAGGCCCTCTTTCACGAGCGCTTTCAAATCTTTGTTGGTGGCGGTTATGACGCGAACATCTACGGGCGCCTCGACCTGACCGCCGACCCTCTTTATCATCTTTGTCTCAAGGACGCGCAGTAACCTTGTTTGAAGATCCGGAGGCATCTCGCCGATCTCATCCAGAAATAGTGTTCCGCCGTCCGTCTGTTCAAAAACGCCTCTATGCTGAGAAGTTGCGTTGGTAAATGCACCTTTTTCATGACCAAATAGTTCACTTTCAATCAGATTTTCCGGAATTGCGCCGCAGTTGATGGCAACGAACGGCTTTGCATGTCTTGGGCTCGACTCGTGGATATATCTCGCAATCAATTCCTTTCCGGTTCCGGATTCGCCGATCAGGCACGCGGTTGCGTCACTCGGTGCCACGCGACTGACAAGCGTAAAAAGTTCGCGCATGCCTTGAGATTTTCCTATAATCGGTCCGAGGCTTGTCATTGCCGCGGGTTTCAGTTTCTCGCTTGCCCTCTCTATTCTATATTGGATTCTGGTATTCCCAATACCGATCTCGCCTTTTTTTGAGAGTTCAATCTTATCTATCTTTTCCCCGTCATGAAATGTTCCGTTCTTGCTAGAGAGATCCTCCAGAAAATATTTTTCATCAACGCTGAATATTTTGCAGTGGTTTGTTGAAATATAATCATCTTTCTCAATGACGATATCACAGCCGGGGGAAGAACCGATCACGGCTCCGGCGAGCTTGAATTCTCTCGCTTTGCTCTGAGGTGATATAATCTTCAGCCTGATCGATTCGGTGAGGATCTCTTTTTTCTGAGATTCAAATTTCAGAACCTTGGTGGGGGAGACATCTCTGACGACTGTCTTTTGCTGATCGTTGTCGCCTGACTCATCAAACGAGATTCGCCAGTCGCCGATCCTGATAACATCACTCGGTTTTAGTGTGTGCGTTTGAACCGGTTTGTCGTTTACAAACGTGCCGTTCGTGCTCATGTCCGTCAGTGTGTATGAACCGTTATTCCATGAGATTGAAAAATGGATGCGTGAGATATCAGTTTCGACAAGATGAATGTCAGCCGATGGATCCCTGCCTATTGTGATGACGCCTTCCTGCAACCCGCGTCGCATCACCGCCTGCTGACCTCTATAAAACGTGAGACAGGGCATAAGTGGATTTGAAGCTACTTAAATGACCGCCACAAATCAACCCTTTTTATTATGGGGACGTTTCACTTCTAATGCACTATTCATGTGGGTTGCGTGTCGGCCGGCAAACCCACGTCCTATCTATATTAGAAGTGAAACGTCCCCAATTGTTCAGATTTCGTCAGTTTATCTAAAGGGTTGTATTTTGTACGGTCGTAACGTGTTGAAATGACCATATAATATTAATGGCTCGAGCATGGCACTATTCTTGCTTTATATTCGGCTATGTCGAGGTTGCCAAGAAAAGAACTTCCAAAATCGGGGTTTTTCCATGTGATATGTCGCAGCAATAATCGTATAAGCCTTTTTTGTGACGATGACGATCATTTGGAATATATTGATAGGGTTGTTAGATTTCAGAAGAGGTGGCCCTTTGAATTGAATCATTATGCAATAATGAGGACCCACGTTCATTTCGTTATTCGGACGGAAGACCTTGCATCAATATCAAAAGCTATGCAGACGATTGAACTATCCTATTTTCACCATTATAGAAAAAAATATAAATATTCAGGTCATCTTTGGAATTCCAGATTTCGGTCATTGCCTATCCAGTCAGAGAAATATCTTTTTGAGTGCGGAAGATATATTGAATTAAATCCAGTAAGGGCCGAAGTCGTTTCCTGTCCTGAAGAATACAGGTGGAGTAGCTACAGGTATTATTGCACTGGAGAAGACGATAAGCTTATCAAGCCTGCCGAATGGTATCTGGACCTTGACCAGCGTGTAACCGAGCGTCAAAGGATATACAAAGCATATATCTACGAGGGGTTAGAAAAAGATTATGCCGAAGAACGTAAGGTGTATGAATCTCCCGAATTTATTGGGGACGTTTCACAATGTAACCCGCGCATGATGCGGGTTAGAAGGAAACCCTGGCAGCCCGCGTGGGAAGCGGATTAGAAGTGAAACGTCCCCATGTTTATGCTATTGCGTCGATTGCCGCGTTGAAGGTTGCGCTTGGGCGCATTGCCTTTTCGGCAAGGTTGTCGTCCGGTTTGTAATAACCTCCCAGCTCAACCAGTTTCCCTTGTGCGGCGTTTAGCTCTTTGATAATTTTATCTTCGTTTTCTGCGAGATCTTTTGCCAACTTGGTAAAGCGCGCCTTAAGGTCGGCATCTTTTGTCTGCTCGGCAAGAGCCTGTGCCCAATACATTGTCAGATAGAAATGGCTTCCACGGTTATCGATCTCATTTACCTTGCGCGAAGGGGACTTGTTGTTATCCAAGAACTTGCCATTTGCCTGATCGAGCGTCTCTGCCAACACCTGCGCCTTCTTATTTCCGGTCTTGATGGCAAGGTGTTCGAGTGATGCGGCAAGGGCCAGGAATTCACCGAGTGAATCCCATCTTAAGTGTCCTTCCTGCTTGAACTGCTGAACGTGTTTGGGTGCCGATCCGCCAGCACCCGTCTCAAATAATCCACCGCCGTTCATGAGCGGCACTATCGACAACATCTTTGCGCTGGTGCCGACTTCGAGGATTGGAAAGAGGTCGGTTAAATAATCACGCAGAACATTTCCTGTAACCGAGATGGTATCTTTGCCTTCGCGTAATCTCTCGCAAGAGAAACGTGTGGCTTCAACAGGGTTCATGATGCGAATGTCGAGACCGGTGGTGTCGTGATTCTTCAAATAACGGTTCACTTTTTCTATCAACTGCACATCATGCGGTCTGTTCTTATCGAGCCAGAAGATAGCGGGCGTTCCGCTTGCTTTTGCCCGAGTCACAGCGAGTTTTACCCAGTCTTGAATCGGGAGGTCTTTTGCCTGACACATACGGAAGAGGTCTCCCTTTTCGACGGGCTTCTCGAGCAATGTCTTTCCGGATGCAGATACGACGCGAACCGTTCCGTCCCCGTCGCACAGGAATGTTTTGTCGTGTGAACCGTATTCCTCCGCCTTCTGTGCCATCAGGCCGACGTTGGGGACAGTCCCCATCGTTGTCGGATCAAAAGCCCCGTGCTCTTTGCAGAATTCAACAACGGTCTTATATACTCCTGCATAGGCGCTGTCCGGTATTACAAATTTTGTGTCGTGAAGTTTGCCGTCTGCTCCCCACATTCTTCCGGAATTTCTTATTGCGGCAGGCATGGATGCGTCGATGATCACATCGCTTGGCACATGCAGGTTTGTGATCCCTTTCTCGGAGTTCACCATCGCAAGCTTGGGCCTCTTTTCATAACAAGCCTGAATATCCGCTTCGATTTCAGCCTTCTTCTTTTCGGGAAGCGTTCCAATCTTCGCAAAGAGATCGCCGAGCCCATTGTTGGGATTGACGCCAAGCTCTGCAAAGGTGGAGGCATGTTTTTCGAAAACATCTTTAAAGAAGACAGAGACCACGTGACCGAAGATGATTGGATCTGAAATCTTCATCATCGTTGCCTTCAGGTGGACGGAGAAGAGCACATCCTTCTTTCTGGCATCTTCTATCTGTTCTTCGAGGAAGGAGCGAAGTGCTTTCTTGCTCATGATTGTCGCATCAATTATCTCACCATCCAAAAGTGCCAGCTTCTCTTTCAGCGCTTTGGTTTTTCCGTTCTTGTCTACGAATTCAATTCTGGCATCACCGGCATCGGCCGCGGTGAGAGTAAGCGATTTTTCATTGGAACAAAGATCTCCGCTCTTCATGCAGGCGACGTGTGTCTTTGAATCTTTGGTCCATGCGCCCATTGAGTGCGGATTCTTTTTTGCATAGTTCTTTACAGATAATGGAGCTCTGCGGTCTGAGTTTCCTTCTCTCAAGACCGGGTTAACAGCACTTCCCTTGACCTTGTCATATCTTGCCTTGAAATCTTTCTCTTCATCGTTCTGCGGTGTTTCAGGATAGTCGGGCAGGTTGTAGCCACGCTCCTGAAGTTCCTTAATTGCCGCTTTCAGTTGTGGCATTGAGGCACTGATGCAGGGGAGTTTGATTATATTTGCTTCCGGCGTTTTCGCAAGTTTGCCCAGTTCTGCCAGATCGTCCGGCACCTTCTGACCGTCCGTGAGGCGCTCGGGGAATTTCGCGGCGATTCTTCCGGCAAGGGAGATGTCTCTTGTCTCAACGGCAACGCCGGCCGCCTTTGTAAAAGCATTAACAATCGGAAGAAAAGAATAGGTTGCAAGTGCCGGCGCTTCGTCCACTTTTGTGTAAAGAATCTTTGCGTTGCCTGCCATGAATCCTCCCATGAAAAAGCTTCAGTCAAGAAAATACTGAAGCGCTGTTATGTATGCATCACAATGCGACATGCAAGGTGATGGACACGTTAACCTCCCATTCGAGCTCTTATGCTCATCATTCCGGTTCAATGAAAGCGTCCCAATCTCCTGATCGGCCTTTTCAGGCTCAAGGATTATGCGGGCTTACTTCCATGTCGTCGACCATCAGTGCATAAGAACTTGTCAAATAACTATTCATCACTTCCTTCATCTGTTCTATCAAACCGCATTAGCCGTTAGCTTTTGCGGATCGTAATATTCGTTGTTCTTCAATACCCCATACGCCGTTGTTAATAACTTCCTCGCTAATGCCACTATCGCCTTCTTCTTCCCTCGCCGCCTTTCTATCCGCTCGTAAAATATCTTCAACGGCTTAGCCCCAATGCTCTTCGTTCGACTTAATGCGTGCGAACATTGCAATAATACTTTTCTGACCTCTCTTCTCCCATCTCTGTTTATCCTCCCCATCACTTTCACTTCCCCGCTCTGCCTTATCGTCGGTGTCAATCCCCCGTAATTTGCCACACACTTCTTATTATCAAACCGCTCTACATTATCTATCGCACTTACCAATACCCTCGAACTTATCTTCCCTATACACGGCACACTCTCCAACAACTCTATCCGCCTGTCCTTCATCTCCAACATACGTGCCGTTATCTCTTCTTCCGATATAAGCAACTGATCCACGCTCTTCATATAACTCTCTACTATCAGCCTCTGAACCCCGCCTATCTTCAGCTTCTCTATCTTCTCTCTCCACTCCATCCCCTGAAAAAACTTCACCGGCAACCTTACCCCTTCCTGCAACATCATTGCCCGTATCGTGTTTGTCAACGCTACCCGCTTACTTTGCAATCGACCCCTTGCGCTCACCAACTCCCGCAACTCT